>NZ_JAYFFI010000006.1:0-102707 GCF_036289405.1 Pseudoramibacter faecis
TCTCTGTCTTGATGTTATCCGGGGTGCCCGGCCATTTCCCCTGACGATATACTTCTACACATTTCCCCTTGAATTCATAACTGTATCGCATAAAAACACCCTCCTTACTGCTACATTTTTATGTCCAGTAAAGAGGGGACATATCAATTTTAACGCGTGGTTTTTTTTAGCGCATCTTAAATCCGTCCGGATGTTGAATCTGCCGCTTCACCGCATCGCTTTTTTCCCTGCCGCAAAGCAGCGCCACCAGGGTCAGTCCCAGGTCGACACAAAAGCCGAGGCCAATCCCGGTAACTACGGCCCCGTCCACCGTGATGCCGTCACCCGTATAAACCGCGCCCAAAAGTTGTTCTTCAAAACCGGGATAACAGGTAGCCCGCTTTCCCTTTAACAATCCAAGACGTCCCAGGACGCTGGGACCGGCACAGACCGCACCCAGATATTTGCTTTCGGCTCCTTTACTTTCCGCTGGAAAATTAACAAGCAAACGGCACAAATCCTGATGGGCATAAAGATGCTTCACGCCATCGCCGCCTCCCGGCAGGAACAGCAGATCGGCATCCGCCGCAGCCGCCGCGTCAAACAAGGCGTCCGCCTCGATGCGGACTCCGTGAGAACTGGTAACCGTTTTATCCGGCATCACCGAAAAGGTGGTCACCGCCACGCCGCCGCGGCGCAGCAAATCCACAATCGTCAAACATTCCGTTTCTTCCATGCCATCTGCCATAAAAACAGATGCTTTTTTCATCGCCATCTTCATTCCTTTCCTGTGTTCTTGACACAAATCTTAATTTTTCCAAAACTTTAAATTTTTGTTCACTTTTTTATTGTTTTCAATTGAATTTTTTATTTTTGTTGTTATAATGAATCTAAATTAAAGTATTCGCTGTGCCTCACAGCACGGCTCATAGGAGGATATTAACATGAAAAAAGAAATTTCTGCTTTATTAAATGAACAAATCACCAAAGAATTTTATTCCGCGTATCTTTATCTCGCCATTTCTGCTTACTATCAGGAAGCCGGGCTGACCGGCTTTGCATCCTGGTATGAAGTACAGGCCAAAGAGGAAGAGGAACACGCGATGAAGATTTACGGCTACCTGCACGACAACGGTGAAACTGTCGAACTCGGCGCACTGGACGCTCCGAAGGTTTCCTTTAATGATTTTGTCGAACCGGTGAAGGCGGCCCTCGAACACGAAAAATACATCACCGATGCCATCAACAACATCGTCGCCGCGGCGATCAAAGCCAATGATTATCGCACCGTCAGCTTCCTGCAGTGGTTCGTCGACGAACAGGCCGAAGAAGAAACTAACGCCAACGACATGCTCCAGGCCGTCGAATTTGTTCAGGATGACAAGGCCGCTCTTTTCAGCCTCAACAAAAGCGTGGGCAAACGCAACAACTAATATTCTATCATCCTTCAGCTTCATGCTATTCAAAAAGCAACTCGCTATGCGAGCTGCTTTTTGTTTGCCGATTTTTTATTCTTATTCTGTTGAATTGCGATCAAAAAATTATTTCACTTTGATTGTCTGGACAGAAACTCCCGAGTTTTTTTGAAATGCCTTGGTGGCACCGGCCGTCACATAAACCCTTTGATTTTGGTCCACCAAAACCGCATCAAACATCTGGCGATGCGTCCGCCAATAGGCAATCGCCTTGTCCTTGCCCATCACGAAAAGCGCGGTAGAGAGTGCGTCGGCGGTGGTGCCATCCTTGCAGACAATGGTCACCGAGGCGAGACCGCTTTCCGCCGGATAGCCGGTCTTCGGATTGATGATGTGATGATATTTCCTGCCGGTGCCGTCAGTGATATAACGTTCGTAGCCGCCGGAGGTGATCACCGCACAGCTTTTGGTCAGATTGAGGGTCCCCACCATTTTTTCCCGATTTTTCGGATTGGCGATGCCCACCCGCCAGGGCGAGCCGTCGGGCTTTTGGCCATAAACCTGCACATTTCCGCCCAATTCCACCATCGCCGCCGTCACGCCGTCCTTTTTCATGATGTCGATCAGCCGCTGAGAGGTGTAACCCTTGGCGATGCCGCCAAAATCAATCTGCATCCCCGCCGGCAGGGCGAGGATTTTCGTCTTGGCATCGTAGCGCATTTTCGACGCGCCGACTTTAGTCAGCGTCTGACCGATGGCCGCCGACGACGGAATGTGCTTCACTTTGGTGCTCGTTTTAGGATCAGACTCATCATAAACCGCCGTAAAACCCCAAAGCTTCATGATGGGGTAAATCGAAATGTCAAAGGCGCCGTCGGTGCTGCGATAAATATCAAGCGCCTTTTGCATCAGCGTCGCCACATCGCCAGACACCGCGCCCCCGCCAGCCGCGTTGAGCTTTGACACTTCACTGTCGCTGTTTCCCACGGAGAGCCGCGCATCAATCCGGCGGATTTCCTTCTCGCCGTCGTTTAATGCGCGACTGCTATTTTTGCCGTAAGCGCGCAGATTCATGATGGTGGTCATCGCGATGACCTGCTTGGTCTCCGGCTCCTCCGAAGCCGTGCTCAGGCTGCAGCCGCAAAGCGTCATCCCCAAAACCACGCACAGCATCATCGCCGGCCATCTTCTTTTTCGCCGCGTTTGCCGCGTTTGTTTAAAAATCTCGTTCATCGTCCCTTCGCTTTCTCTTCACGTGTCGTCCACCGCCGGCCGTCGCGTGGCCCTCACGCAAAGCAACGGCTGAATGCCACATCAGTTTGAATGGGTTCGGCCGGCCTGCCGTCTGGCATAAAACAAATATTGCTGCATCACCCCGGCGTAGGGGGCATAACGCGCCGGATCGAAGTCCGCTTCGCCGTAGCCGTCCTTCAACGCGCGCTTCACCCAGACATCCACCGGAAAGGCATTCATCCGGTGAAAACCGAAGAGCATCACGCAGGCGGCTACCTTGACACCAACGCCCTTGACCTGCATCAGCGCCGTTTCCAGGGAGCCATCATCCAATGCGTCAAGCGCCGCGACGTCATGGGCCATCATCCACCGCGCCGCCGCTCGCACATAGGGCATGCGGTAGCCCAGCGAGCAGCTGCCCGCCCCCGCCTCCTGAAAGCTGCAGCGGCCGCTGCCCGTTTTGCGGCAATCGAGGGCCAACACCTGTGCCGGGCTGGGAAAAGCATATAGGGACTCGCCCGCCGCTGCCCCAATCGAATCCCCAGCGACCGCACATAGCTTTTCAACGCAGCTGCGAATCGCGGGAATGTTTTTGCGCTGGGAAATAATAAAGGTCACCAGCGTTTCCCAGGGATCCTGACGCAAGATGCGGATGCCCCGGCTCAGCTTCGCCGCAGCTTGCAAATAGGCATCGCCGGGATCAATGCGATCGCGAATTGCCGCGTAATGCGTTTCCATGTCGAAATACCGCCGCCAGACGCTTTGATACGCGCCCTCTGGGCAATCAAGCGTCAGCCGATGCCCCTCCTGCCGTACCGTCACTGCCCGGCGAAAGGCGCAGATACGATACCCGCCGTCCGACAGCGGCTGCCAGCGAAAGCATTGGCCGCTGTCCGCCATCTTATCGAGATCAAAGTCATCGGTTAGCATTATCTGCATGGATACACCTCCTTTTCCACAGGTTTTAAATGTCACCACATTGAAGCCTAAATACCTCGCATGCCCGTCTTTTTGTGACATCGTTTTTCTTTAACGTTTTATTTTAAAATACAGACTTTAAACTTTAAAGCCCATCTGTCAAGCGACTGACAATGATTTTTTCGCATTAAAAAACCACCGACGCTGCGGTGGCGTGCATCCAAATGGTGATCCCTACAGGGCTCGAACCTGTGACCTCCACCACGTCAAGGTGGCGCTCTTCCAGCTGAGCTAAGGGATCATTCTTGACTACTTGCCTATTATACACAAGGGCTCACGCTTTGTAAAGCTCTTTTTGATTTTTTTCACCGTCGGCACCATCATATCCCGTTCAACAGTCTGATCCGTTCGCATTGGCAATTCGCCGCCGGCCGTGCTACAATGCCAGCACAACCAAATAATGATTCAGGAGCCTTTATGCATATCAGACCAAAACCCTGGGCCCGGCCGGAGCTTGAGGCCAGCCCCATCTTTGTTCCCAAGCCCTGGGAAGAAAAAAATCATTGGCGCACACACTTCGCACATCCCGAACGCCCGCTTTTTGGCGAGTTCGGCTGCGGCAAGGGACAATTCATGGCGCAGACGGCCGCCGCGCATCCAAAGACGAATTTCATTGCCGTCGATATGATCGACACGATGCTGGGCATAGCCCGGCGAAAAATTACCATCGCCCAAAACACCGAACACCCCGCCAACGTGCTGCTCACCGCCTGGGATATCGAACGCATCGAGCAGATTTTCGGGCCAGGCGAGCACTTTGATGGCCTCTTTATCAACTTCTGCAATCCCTGGCCCAAACGGCAAAAGCATAAAAAGCGGCTGACCCATATCCGTCAGCTCGAAAAATACAAGGTCTTTCTCGCATCGCAGGCTGTCATTCATTTTAAAACCGACGACGATAACTTGTTCAAAGACTCCCTCGGCTATTTCGCAGCGGCCGGTTTTGCGGTTGCGGATCTACGCCGAGACCTTGCCGCAGCTTCCATTGAAGGCTACGCCGTCACAGAACACGAAATCATGTTCGGCGCCAAGGGCATTCCCATTAAATACGCCAGGGCCGTTTTAAAAAAATAAGCCGAAAAAAATCTGCTGCTATCATGCAGCAGATTTTTATTTTCGATTCTACAACGCCCCGTAAAACCCATCGTTTAAAATTTCCACCTCCAGGTGTGCATCCCCCATGAACCGATAAAGTCGCGGCACCCGTTTGTTCACCATACACACCAATTCGTAATTGATGGTGTCCAGTTTTGCCGCCAGTTCTTCCACCGGCAAATGTTCGCCGAAGAGTTCTACCTCGTCAAACAGGGCTACCTCCGGCACGTCTGTCACATCGACCATGCATTGGTCCATGCAGATATTGCCGACCACCGGGGCCCGATGCCCATGAATCCACACCTCGGCCCCTTTGCCGGAGAGCATCCGCGTGTAGCCGTCGGCGTAGCCTACTGCCAAGGTCGCAATCTTCCGTTCGCCTTCGGCGATAAACCGCCGGCCATAGCCGCAGGAATCCCCCGCGTGCACCGTCTTCAAGTGGATGATCCGCGTTTTGAACGTCATCACCGGGCACAGGGGAAGCTGCGCTTTCTTCACCTCGTCAGAGGGATAAAGCCCGTAAAGAATGATCCCCGGACGCACCGCATTAAACACGGTCTTGCCAAAATCGATGATGCTCGCCGAGTTCTCGACGTGCTTCAGCGGAATCTGAATGCCCCGAGCGTTGAGTGCCCGGGTCACGTCCAGGTAGCGTTTCATCTGCAGTTGGGTAAAGGCCTTGTCTGCCTCATCGGCCGTGGCAAAATGGGTGAACAGCCCCAACAGATTGATGCCGGGCAGCTCGGCCATGGCTGCGATTGCCTCGGCCGCTTCATCCCAGCGAAAGCCAATGCGCCCCATGCCCGTGTCCACCTTCACATGCACATTCACCACAACGTCATTTTTTACGGCATATTCCGAAAGGGCCCCGGCAAAATCCAGAGAATCCACGGTGGGCTCGATATCCCACTCCACAATCTCCGGGATTTGGTCCTCCATGGTCACCCCGAGGAGCATGATGTCACAGCGGTCGATGCCTTTCTGCCGTAGGGCAATGGCCTCGTCCAGAAAAGCCACTGCCATGCGCTCGATCCCTTCATCCTGAAGGGTCTGCACCAACTCAATCCCATGGCCATAGGCGTCGGCCTTGACCACAGCGATAATCGCCGCCCCGGGGCCCACATGCTTTTGAATCGCGTGCAAATTGCTCACCGCATTGTCCAGATTAATTTCTGCCCAGGTCGGGCGATGAGCCGGCACCGGCACTTTGATGCCCAATTCGTCAAAATCAAATGCCCCTGCCATGAAAGCGCTCATGTCACTTTCAACCGCAAAAAACCGATTGTTATTTTTGTTCTTTTTGTTCTTTTTGTTCTTTTCATTCATTTCACTCATAGCAATTGCTTTTCCGTTCTTTATTATCAATGCGCCGGCATCAGCGCGATCATCGCGGCTGCCACCAGTCCAGCATTGACCGCCGCCCGAGCGTAATGCGTTTGATAAGTCTCGTTCAGCGCTTCATCCGCCAAATCTGAAATGCCCCGGATCACGGCAAAGGGGACCCGATTCACCGCGGCGACCTGTCCGACGGCTGCGCCTTCCATCTCGGCGCAAAGCCCGCCGAAATGATCGGCCAGCGCCTGTTTGAGCATGGCAGAAACCACAACGCGATCACCCGTCAACACCCGGCCGATCCGAGTCGTCACGCTAAGTTTGTGCGCAACCGCTTCGGCCAGCGCGACGA
Organism: Pseudoramibacter faecis; assembly: GCF_036289405.1. NCBI lineage: Bacteria > Bacillati > Bacillota > Clostridia > Eubacteriales > Eubacteriaceae > Pseudoramibacter > Pseudoramibacter faecis. The sequence goes on from NZ_JAYFFI010000006.1 coordinate 6,385, forward strand.
GATCCGGCGCCGCTGTGTACGCCACTTGGCGCATCCCGGGCACTTCCCCCAGGTCAAAGCCCGCCGCCGTCGCATCCACATCGTACTGCACACAGTCTTTGGCAACCACCGGCTGGCCCGCGGCAAGCCGGCTGTCGAGCGCGCCCTCAACCCCCGCGTTAATCACGCAGTCCACCGCGTACACGCTGATCAGCGCCTGCGCGCGGAGAACCGCGTTCACCTTGCCGACACCAGACCGGGCGAGCACCACCTCCCGGCCGCTGATGACGCCGCAGGTCACGGCGACCCCGGCGGACCTGGACGCCCGGCTTTCCCGCATCGCCCCGGCAATAACGGCCGCTTCCTCCGGAAGTGCTGCAATCACGCCGATCATCGGCGGTACAGGCACGCAACCGCCTTGGCCGCAATGCCTTCCTCCCGTCCGGTAAAGCCCAGATGCTCCTCAGTCGTCGCCTTCACATTGATCTGCGACGCCTCCGTGCGGAGCATGTTCGCAATATTTTGACGCATCCCGGGAATGTGCGGGCTCATCTTCGGGGCCTGTGCCACGATGATGCTGTCGATATTGCCGACGCGATAGCCCTCCCGGCGCATCATCGCCCCCACTTCGGCCAAGAGGTCCCGACTGTCGGCCCCGGCATAACGCGGATCCGTGTCCGGAAAATGGGCGCCAATATCCCCCAGGCCGAGCGCGCCGAGAATCGCATCCATGATCGCGTGAAGCAGCACGTCGGCGTCCGAATGGCCGAGCAGTCCCTTCTCGCAGGGGATGGCCATCCCGCCGATAAAAAGCGGTCGATCGGCCACCAATCGGTGCACGTCGTAGCCGATCCCCACTCGTAAAAGATCCATCGTCTTTTCCCTTCTATAAATCATCCATGACGAATCAGCGTCTCCGAAACGCATCGCGCAGCCCCTTTTCGCTTCATCGCTGGCGGCCGTCATCGATTGCCGAAACGCGCGCAGTCCGTTTCGCGTCGCCGGCAATCCATCGTTATCATGCTTTATTATACGCTCTAAGCGGCGCCGCATCAAGCAGCGATTGTGCGATTGCTCATCGAAAACGCATTTTAAAAACGCATTTTAAAAACGCAATGCGTTTTTTGAGCGCACGATTAAAAGCAGCCGTGCGCCCGCAATGCGCATTCACGCAGTGAGCGCTTAAAGAGCCATCGCGCCATGCCCTCTGTCCTTTTAGCCATCGCCTTTAGGCCGGCATTTTTACTGATCGTCAAAGCCGTTAATTATAATAATTCAAAAGTTTGATATTTTTTTCACTTTCCAAGCAAAAAGCCCTTTACGGCGCTTCATTCTCTATGCTATAATCAGAATCAGTCGATGGTTGGATGTAAACCTATTCCCAACTGCAACTATGATATAAGGAGGCTACGTAATATCATGAACATTCTCGTGTGTGTTAAACAAGTGCCAGACACCACCGAAATCCGCATTGATCCGGAAACGAACCGGTTGATCCGCGACGGTGTGCCGAGCATTGTCAATCCTTTCGATGGGTATGCCCTGGAAATGGCTGCTCGCATTAAGGATGAGAGGGACGATGTCAAAATTGTCGTCGTTTCAATGGGGCCAGAACAAGCCAAGGAAGCGCTCAAAAACTGCCTGGCTGTCGGCGGTGACGCCGCTTATCTGATCTCCGGCCGCAAATTCGGCGGATCCGATACTTTGGCGACCAGCTACATCCTTTCCAGAGGGATTGCTAAAATCGAAGAAACCGAAGGCAAGTTTGACGCCATCTTCTGCGGGAAGCAGGCGATCGACGGCGATACCGCTCAGGTGGGTCCGGAACTGGCCGAACACCTCGGTCTGCCCCAGGTGACCTACGGTTTAACCGCTGAAATCGTCGATGACGAAATCCAGATCACCCGCGAAACCGAAGACGGCCAGGAAATTCTCGCCATGGATTTCCCGTGCCTGGTCACCGCGACCAAACCGAATTTTGATCCTCGCCTGCCGAAGATCAAAGATAAACTGGCCGCCAGAAAGAAAGAAATCACCGTTCTCTCTGAAGACGATCTGGACTGCGATTTTTCACTCTGCGGTCTTGGCGGATCCCCGACCAAGGTTAAAAAGACTTTTGTTCCCCCTGTCAAACAGGGCGGCATGAAAATCGATGCGGAAACCGGTGAAGAAGCCGCTCAGAAACTGGCCGAATTGCTCGACAAAGATAACGTGCTTTAAGAGAGGAGATCAGAAATGGAACCAAAAACAAAAGACCTTTGGGTATTTATTGAAACCAACCCTGATGGCTCCGCTCAAAACGTGGGCCTTGAATTATTAAATCCCGGCCGCGAATTGGCTGACAAACAAGGCGGCAAGCTCGTCGGTTTGGTCATCGGCACTAATGTCGATGCCGCGGTTAAATCCGCCGCCGAACACGGTGCCGATCAGCTGATCGTCGTCGACGGTCCGGAATACACCCATTTCACCACCGACGCTTATGCCAACGCCATTTGCGAAATGCTCACCAAATACGCACCGACCACTATGCTCATCGGCGCCACCAACAATGGCCGCGATGTCGGGCCGCGCGTATCCTGCCGTCTGCAGACGGGCTTAACCGCCGACTGTACCCGCCTTGCCATCGACGAAGAAACCGGCAACATCGCCTGGACTCGTCCGGCTTTCGGCGGCAATCTGATGGCCACGATCCTCTGCCCGGATCACCGTCCACAGCTCGGGACCGTCCGCCCCGGCGTCTTTAAAGCAACGGCACCGGAAGAAGGCCGCACCTGCGAAGTCATCAAGGAAGACTTCCACGTCGCTCCGGAAGACATTCACACACGCTTGATTAAAGAAATTCAGGAAGACGCTTCCGAACTCGTCGATCTGGTCGGCGCCGACATCATCGTCTCCGGCGGCCGCGGTGTCGGCGGACCGGAAGGCTTTGAACCGCTGAAAGAACTCTGCGACGTCCTCGGCGCCACCCTCGGGACCTCCCGTGCCTGCGTCGACTCCGGCTGGATCTCCCATTCCCACCAAGTTGGGCAGACCGGTAAAACCGTCGGTCCGAAACTTTACATCGCCTGCGGGATTTCCGGTGCCATTCAGCATGTTGCCGGGATGAGCAGCTCGGATGTGATCGTCGCCATCAACAAAGATCCGGACGCTCCGATTTTCGATATCGCAGACTACGGCATTGTCGGCGACCTCTTTACCGTCGTTCCCGCTTTGACCGAAGCGATCAAACAGATCAAAGCCTAAACATTCGGCATAGCTTTTAGAAAAATCCCCTTCCGAACCTTTTCGGCAGGGGATTTTTTATTGTTTTCTTGATTCAAAAAAGAAACCTCCGAAGGAGGTTCCTTTTGATTGGAAGATCCCTTATTTTTTTTTCTTTCTCTATCTCTTTATAAATCCGATACGGTTTGGTGATCACCCGGAAAGGCAGCGATTTTAAAAAGCCATTAAGATCCTCCTGCATTTCCTGCGTCATACGCGCCGGCTTGGACATCACCCGCTTCACAAATTCCTCTTTATAATGGCGGTTGATATAATGCTGATCCATCTGCAAAGACATGCCGCATTCGGAGCAAGTGACCTTGTGAATCTGATCATTGCGATATTCCACCTCGTGGAGCGTCTCCCGGTCACAATTGACACAATATAAATAGGCTTCCATCGTGTTTTTTCGTTTTGCTTTCATCGTCAAAGGGCCTCCTGATTCTCTTTTCGCCGTTATTATATCATAGGAAATATGTGCTGCCTCTTCACGAAATAAAAAAAGAACTCCGAACATCAATTAAGGGGGAGGCGTTCGGAGTTCTATGGAGAGAGGGGGTAATATTATGATTCCTCGCTGAGTTCTCGCCGCTCAGCAGGAAGAACATCAAACCATCCAATCGGGTGTGTGATCAACTGAATGATTATCTTTGATGTGATTACAGTATAAACCCTTATGTAAAAAACGTCAAGTGATGAAACAATGTAATTTTAATTCAATCTATTGTAATCTGTTTCATGTTGTTGAAAACGATATTATTCCGCTTGTTATTAAGAAGTTGTTAAGTCTTTTGATGCTTGTCGGCTTCGTCTGGTCTTATTCTGGCGGTCCACTTCCATGATGACGCGTTTGGTTCGCACGGATTGCATCATCGTCTGCAGACCGGCTTCGTCAGACGCCTCGATAAGCCGCCGCATGACCTTCAGGCTTTGTTCAAAGCTGTCGATTTGCTCGAGCAACGGCGTTTTATTGGTGACAAACAACTCAGACCACATCGGCGCATTAATCATGGCGATGCGGGTCAGATCGCAAAAGCTGCCCCCTTCAAAATCAGAAATGTGCCGGTCTTCCTTGCAATCGATCAAAGCGCAGGCGATCACATGGCACAACTGTGACGTAAAGGCGATCTTGCTGTCGTGACCCTCAGGGCTTGTCTCCACAATATTGTTAAAGCCCAAGCCGCGGATGACGGTTTTGAGCCAGGCAATATTTTCCGGTTTGTTCTTCGGCGTCGGCACCAGAATATAATTGTGATCCACAAAAATATCGGCCGTCGCCCCGCCGAAGCCCTCCTTTTCGCTGCCGGCCATGGGATGCCCCATGATAAAATCCAGATCATCCCGGAGATTGGGCAGCACCCGATCCACCAGAATGCCCTTGACGCCCGTGATGTCGGTAATCACTGCACCGCTTTTAAAATCGCCCATATGTTCGTCAAAAAAGGCGACTGTCTGCCGCGGATACAAACAAAAGATCACCAGATCCGCCAAGCTGAGCAAATCCGCCGCTCCTTCCGGGTCGTTCTCTCCGCGGTCGATCACACCCTTTTCCAGCGCAGACTCCAGCACCTCCCCGTCGAGGTCATAAGCGCCGATCATCGCCGGTTCCTGCCGGCGCAGCCCCATGGCAAGAGCTCCGCCCATCAGCCCCAGGCCGATAATCGCGATATTTTTTCCTTTTAACATCAATCCTGCTCCTTATTCATTTGCTAAAGTGACTATTGGTATTATAGGCTTTTTCCCAGAGGCACGCAAGAATCGCCGGCAGACCGCGAAAAAATGCGGTCACTTTTGATTATTTATTTTTATTTTTGATTATTTTTGAACATTTTTGATTTTTTCGGCGATAGCGATTGTCAATCACCGCAAAAAAGGATATAATAAAGTCAATTAATTGATGGAGGTCTTTCACATGTTAGTATCCGCAAAAGATATGCTCGTCAAAGCACGCGCCGGCCATTACGGCATCGGTGCCTTTAATATCAACAACCTCGAATGGACCAAGGCCATTCTCGAAACCGCCCAGGAAAACAGCTCCCCGGTCATTCTGGCCGTTTCCGAAGGCGCCGGCAAATACATGACCGGGTTTAAAACCGTCGCCGCCATGGTCAAGGCGATGATCGAATCGCTAAACATCACCGTGCCGGTCGCCCTGCACCTGGATCACGGCTCTTATGAAGGGGCTAAGGCCTGCATCAACGCCGGATTTTCGTCCATCATGTTCGACGGCTCCCACCTGCCCTTTGAAGAAAATGTCGCCAAGACCCGCGAACTCGTCGCGGCCGCCCATATCCTCGGGCTGTCCATCGAAGCCGAAGTCGGCACCATCGGCGGCGAAGAAGACGGCGTCATCGGCGCCGGCGAATTTGCCGATCCCAAAGAATGCAAACAAATTGCCGATCTGGGCATCGATTTCCTCGCGGCCGGCATCGGCAACATCCACGGCGTCTATCCGGAAGGCTGGCCGGGCCTGAATTTTGACGTGCTGACCAATATTCAAAAGGAAATCGGCGAGCTGCCGATGGTCCTTCACGGCGGCACCGGCATTCCGGACGAAATGGTTCAAAAGGCCATCAGCCTCGGCATTGCCAAAATCAACGTCAACACCGAATGCCAGCTGGTCTTCGCCGATGCGACCCGCGGTTATATTGAAGCCGGCAAGGACAAAGTCGGCAAGGGCTTTGACCCCCGCAAACTGCTGGCAGACGGCACCGAAGCCATCAAAGCCAAGGTCGCCGAAAAAATGAACGTCTTCGGCTCCATCGGCAAGGCCTGATGGCCTGGCTTTCAGCATAATCTTCACAAAAAACGGACACCGCGGTGTCCGTTTTTTATTGCCTTGCTTCTTTTTTATCGGCTGCTTTGGCCGTCAGAGCTGTTGCGCCAGCCTCAATCGGGATCTTCCAGCACGGCGCGCCCGATACCGATCAGATCCGCCGCCTGATTGGTCGCCATCGGAGCCATCACCAAACGATTGATTAGCTGCAGCCGATTGATGGCGATCTCCTTTTGATACTACATCAACGCCGCCTTTCCTTTAGTTCGAAACAGCCTCCCGACGCTGGTAGCTCTGGCGTTTTCCCGTCGCCTGATCCACTAACGTCAGGTGATTGCCCCTGATGTGATAGCGCCGGTGGTCCGTTCGCCCGCCATAAGCCGAATCGAATTGCAGGGTGACCATTGACTTGGATTGACTGACCCGATACGTGCCGACTTTTTCGTCCATCACGCGCAGTATCCCCCCTTTGCCGAAAGCGAGAACGGCCTGACTTTGCCGTTCGATCCAGTTGCCCCGCAATGCTTTTCCCGATGCCTTGACACTTTGCTTCGACGACTGCTGGGTATTCGGCGCCCGATGGCGAATCGAGCGGCTGACGGTCACCAGCCCGATGGCCCCCGTCAGGCTGACGATGAGCCACAACACAAGGATACGCCGCATCACCTTGCGACGCATGGTTTTTCTTTTGGATGTGCGCATGGCTCTCCTTTCATTCCCGTGGGTTTACGTAAAAATAGGCGATGCCCAAACATCGCCTATCAATTTTTATCTCGCCGCTTTTATCAGCGTTTTTTGCCAAAGAGACCGCGCCGACGCGGTTTTTCCCCCGTTTCTTCATCCAGTAGATCGGCGTCATCCTCATTGAAAAGATCGTCATAAACCGCCTGCTCAGACGGCTTCAATTTTTCGTGAATGGCCCGGCGATCAATGGCCTTTGTGAGTTCATCATCCGCCTCGGATTCATCGAAAAGATCGTCAAAGGCATCTCTCGCTGCCGTCTTCGTCTCGTCGGCCTTGTCCTTTGCCAAGTCAAACAGCCCATCGGCTGCTTCCGGTTCGATTTCCACTGATTCGAAAAGGTCGTCTGCTGCATCTGCCGCCGGTACCGCTGCATCCGCTTCGATCGTTTCGACATCTTCAAATAAATCGTCAAAATCCTCCGGCGCTGCTTCTGTTTTTGTTTCGGCCACGTTCACGGCATCTTCAGCCTGAGCTTCCTCGGCCTTTTCGTCGAGGATGGACGGAACCTCATCATCGGATTCGGACATCGCAAAGAAATGATCAATCGCCTCGCTGTCCAACACCTGGGTGTCCTCAATCGCAAAACCTTCGACGATTTCATCCGCTCTCGCCGGAATATTTGCTGTTTTTTCCTTTGTCGATGCTTCTTCGGCAACACCTGCCGATGCCGGCGCCGCATCGTTCCAAAGGTCGTCGTCTTGATCCAAAGTTGTAACAACCGCCGTCGCTTCGGATGCCTTTGTTCCCCAGAAATCCGATGTTTCTTCGGTCGTCTCAACCGCGTCGGTCGCCGGTTCGGGTTCGGATTCGGCCTGCCAGAAATCGTCTTTTTCCGGCTCTGCCGGCACATCGGCCGACGCTCCTGATTCTACTGTTTCGACCGTCTTTTCATCCGGCAACATTTCCGTTTCAAACAATTCGGATTCGGTTGCCGTGTCCGTTTCCGGCAAAATCTCATCTTCCTCGAAGAGCCAATCTGCAACGGCCGCATCGGTCGACTGTGCATCCGTATCCGCAACGCCGGTTTCACTCTGGACGGGCTTGGCATTGGCGAGCCTTCGCAACACATCCAGGACATCGCGGTCTTCTTCGGTTTTGCGGTCCATCGGCTCCGCCTCTGCTGCCGGTGCTTCTACCGTCTGGGGCGTTTCCGTTTCATCCTGGTCTTCTGCTTCAAGCCAATCCAGCCGTCTTTCGCGACGTTTTTCAGATATGCTCGGCGAAATCCAGGGGATGTCTTCACTCAGCGCCACCGCCTCCTGAGGCTGATGGGTCCTGAACGCCGTATGATCTGTCACCAGATCCACATTGGGCGATTCCACCGTTTTGGGCATTTTCTCCGCAGCTTCTTCGGTTTCTTCCGACAGGGATTCGCTTTCGAAAAGCCCTGCCTCATCGTCTTCCCAAGAATCAAAAGCTGTCTTTGGCTCAGCGCTTTTCGACACTTGAACCGTTTTCTGACGATCACCTGCAGCGATCCCTGCCGACACCGGTGCTTTTTCAATGGCTTTCGCTGCACTTTCTGTCGCCGAAGGAGAGGCTTGCAACGACTTCGGAATCACGAATGCATCCGCATCATCGGCCGACGTTTCCTCAACCGCATCGGCCAGCTTGGCTCTTTCGGCCTCGAGGGCTACAAGTCGGGCTTCGTTTTCTTCTAAACGCGCCCGGAGAGCGGCCAGTGCTTCATCCTGAGCCTTAGCCCGGGCTTCGGCTTCAGCGCGGGCCGTTTCCCACGCTTTGGTTTCCGCTTCGACTTTTTCTTCCGCCGCTTGCTTTTCAGTTTCCATGGCCGACAGCTGTTCATCCTTTTCGGATAATTGCGCTTCCAAATCCTCCCGAGCTTCGGCTTCGCTTTGGGCTTTGGCCTCCGCTGCCTCCTTGAATGCGGCCATTTCCTTCTCGACGGTCTCGCGGTTCTGGGTTGCTTCAGCAATCTTGGCTTCAGTTTCGGTACGAAGGGCTTCCAAATCCTCCCGAGCTTCAGCTTCGCTTTGAGCTCTGGCCTCCGCCGCCTCTTTGAGCGCGGCCATTTCCTTCTCGACAGCTTTGCGGTTCTGGGTTTCTTTGGCAATCTTAGCTTCCACTTCGGCACGAAGGGCTTCCGTCCGGGCTTCTTGTTCCTGCATCAATGCCGCTTTTTCTTTTTCCAACCGGGCTGTCACCGCTTCTTCCACCAATTCCTTTCGGGATTTTTGACTGCGGTCGACGGCCTGCGCAAAAAGATCGGCCACGGCCTGTCGTTTATCGAAAGCTTGGTGAACCGATGCCGACGGAACGTGCAGCGGGCGCTTCGGTGCTGTTGTTTCTTTCGATACTGCTCGATCGGCTGCCGCCTGGGTTGTCACCGATGCATCGGCTTCCGGCGTTGCCGTTTTATGATCTGACAGCAGAGACTTCAAACTCTCCGCTTTTTCAACGATTTTAGCCAAATCGTTGTCGTTATATTTTTTGTCATCCATGTTTCCACCAGCTTTCTGAATCCGGCTTAAGATTGACGCCCAATCGCATGTAATCGGCAACAATCATCTGCTGTATTTATTTAGCATTATAACAAAAATAGAACCTTTAAAAAAGGATTATCACTAAAAAGTTCCCATTTTCCACATAAAATATGATAAAATTAGCATAATTTTCAGGCTTTTAGGCACATCTGTGGATAAAGCCTGTTGATAATGCTTGCGCAGTCCCTTATTTATCCACAGTTTTATCCACCCGCCTGTTTACAGGTTTTCTCCGCCCTGTTTATCCGCAAAGGCCCAAAACAACCCATTTGGGCTTATCCACAAGATGTGCATAATTTTTTTGATCACGGAGCTCCCCTATGACCTCTTCTATTCCCATTTATCCCGACGAACAACTTGAAGATCTTGGCATTGCCGGCCTTCAGATCCTGCAAAGCCCCCGCTATTTTAAATTCAGCATCGATGCGGTGCTTTTGGCCTGGTTCGCCGCCTCTGCCATTCACCCTTCCTCCAAAGCGGTGGATTTGGGCACGGGCACGGGCATTTTGCCCCTACTGCTCTACGGCCGCACCGGTGTGCGCCACATCGACGCGCTGGAGCTTCAGCCCGCCGTCGCCGATATGGCCGCCCGATCCGTCGCCATCAACTATTTGACCGATGTGATCCATATCCACTGCGGCGACCTGCGGCAGCCCGGGACGGCCTTTCACACTTCGGCCTATGACGCGGTAATCTCCAACCCGCCGTTTATGCCGGTGGGCCGCGGCGGCGTCAATTCCGACGACGCCCTGGCCATCGCCCGCCACGAAATCACCTGCACCCTCGAAGACATTGCCTGCTTTGCCCAAACCATGCTCAAAGACCGGGGCAAGCTCTTTCTCGTGAACCGCGCCGACCGCCTGGCGGATATCGCCGTAACCCTGCGCGCGCACGGTCTCGAGCTCAAACGGCTGTGTGCTGTCCATCCCAAGCCGGATAAACCCGCCAACCTCGTGCTTTACGAAGCGATGAAAAAAGGCCGTCCGGGCCTGACCATCGTGCCGCCGATCACCATTTACCGCGAAGACGGCCGCTATTCCGATATCGTCAACGCCATTTACGGCACCGATGGTCCCTGCCGATCGCACAAAAAAAGCTGATCCTTTGATGGGATCAACTTTTTTGATGGTTTTAAACCGTTTTGTGATCGCAGGCGTCACAGATGCGCTTGGGATCATTCCAAGGGAGCTTTTTCCCGCAAATCCGGCAGCGTTTATAGACACGCTTCGCTTTTTTCAGCCGCCTGACGATCGCCGCAGATACCGCCTGCTTGCAGTCGAGAATGTCCTTTTTCTCCAGATCGGCATAAGGCTCCCGATCGCCAAAGCTGCGCTGCAAATAATAATACAAATCGAGGAGACGGTGCTTTTTCTCCAGGGCATCCAGCCCGTCCCCAGGCTGACAGGCTACCCGGGAAAGCCGGTCGAGCACCGGCCGACCGGCCTGCACGTTGCGCATCGCCTGCCGCCAGATGGCGAGCATATCCTCGTCATCTTCGGCAAAGGGAATAGTAATCGCCCGTAGCATCGAGATTTTGTCGAGGGGACAGTGCTGCTCCAGCCACAGGCAGAGGGCAATCGCCCGACTCATGTCCGTCTTCTGATAGATGCCTTCGTCAGGCAGGCCCTGCCAATCCTGCATTGTCTCCGACAGAGGGCGGTCCATCTTCGCCAAAAACCGCGGCATGGTCGTGCGCGCCATCGCGATGGCCGGCGTTTCCCCGGCGAGCTGGCTCGCAATGCGTTCCCGGTCAAAGCTCGCGTTGACCCAGCCCTTTTCGGCATAGCCCCGACGCCCGGCCCGACCGGCAATCTGCTTGACCTCAGGGATCGTCAGTTCGCGCTTTTCCACCCCGTCAAACTTGCGGGTCTCCAGGAAGATGATGCGTTTCACCGGCAGATTCATGCCCATGCCGATCGCGTCCGTCGCAACCACCATATCCGTTTCTCCGCTCAGAAATTTATGGGTTTCCGCCCGGCGCGCCGCATAGGGCAGCGCCCCGTAAATCACCGAGACGCGCCGGCCCGCATCCTCGAGCATTGATGCTGCCTGCAGTACCGAACGGCGGGAAAACACCACCAGGGCGTCCCCGGGACGCACATCCTCCGGAAAGGCAACATCCGCCGGCTCCATTGCCAGGGGCGTCGCCCGCTCATGAGGCACCACCTCAAAGCTATCCCCGCATTCCGTCACCAATGCCTGCATCAGGGGCAGGGCCTCCGGCGCCATGCAGACGTGCACCGTCGCCGCCGCGATGCCGAGCACCGCCTGGGTCCAGGCCCAGCCTCGTTCCCGATCGGCAATGAGCTGGCATTCGTCGATCACCGCCACATCATACACCTGCTCTTCCGACATCATTTCGATGGTGCTCGCCATGTGATTCGCGCCCGGAATGCGGTTCTCCTCCTCTCCGGTGACCATGCTGCAGGCTACGCCGTCGGCATTCATCCGCTCCGCGATTTCCATCGCGAGCAGGCGCAGCGGCGCCAGATACACCCCGCGCAACGCCGATTCGCAGGCCGCGATCGCATCGTGGGTTTTGCCGGAATTGGTGGGCCCCACGTGAAAAATAAAATGCCGGTTTAGCTCCCGGGCCAGCGGAAAAAGATCTGGAATATGATCGGGAATGCGCCGAAGCAGCGCCTGCCGGGCCTGAAGCCGCTGGCGCACAAAGGGATAATGGGGATTTTTTTCCAGCTGCGCCAGGATGTGCGCAACACTGAACCCGCCGAAGATATCCGTCTCCAGCACCGTCTTCCACAGCCGGTCCAGGCGGCGGTCAACCGTTTCTGTTACATCGACCCAATGCCCTCGGTCCGACACGAATTTTTTCTTGCCGACCAGCGCCGGATTATGCTCGTCGAACAACCGACGCAGCCGCTGATGCCCCGGCTCCCGCCGCCCGCCGAAATAGAAATAGGCAAGGGGAGCCCGCCCTCTGGCCTCCCAGCGGCGCAATTCAAGCTCCACCTGCTCATCGATCGGGCGACGATGACGGAAGGAGCCGGCAAACAGCCGCTGGGTGCTCAGCTTTTGGTCGTACATCGCCGCCGCAAGCTGCCGCACCGCTTCCCGCGTGGGATAAACGGCGTCACGCATCGCCCGCTTGATCTGCCCGTTTTCTTCGCTTTGAGCAAATTGCCGGCGCTTGGCCTTGCGCTGCTGACTGCTGTTGCGCCGACGGTGATGGCGGCGTTTCCTTGATTTCACCGCCTCAACCGGCGTGGCTGTGCCTTGTTGCTTTGTGCCGTTTTGATGTTGATCCGGCATCCCGTCCCTCCCATCGTTTGTCTTGCTGCGCGTTGATGCGCCTTATTATACCACATGCTTTCGGATTCGCCCGGGCCATTCTGCCTGCCGTCTCAAAAGCACATCAAAAAACCGTGCCCCAATGGACACGGCTTCTATTTGATCGCCTTTAAGCGATATTGCTGTCTTCTTCCGCAAGTTCAGCCTGACGCGCGGCCGAAGCTTTTTCAAGGCGTTCTTTTTTCGCCTTGTAGCGGGCTTCTTCCGGACTGCCATCCCACATATCCGAAGCCACCGGTGCCCAATTTTCAGCGTATCCCTGGGTCTTGGCTACCAGATGATCCACATCCTCCGGCGCTTCCAGGTCGGTGGAGTGCGCCCCTGTCTTTTTGACCATTTCCGGCAGAATTTCCGGATTTTCGAGCATTGGGCAGGGCCTCAACATGTTTTCATTGAAAGGCTGACCATCATGATACGCCATGAACAGTGGAGACGTCAGCGCCTCAAGCAGGGTCTTTTCGTGGATATTCGAATCCGAATAATGAATAAATACGCAGGGATCGATGTCGCCGTTGGCATTAATGTGCAGATAACGGCGGCCGCCGGCAATACACCCGCCGACGTATTCCGCATCGTTCTGGAAATCCATGGCAAACAGCGGCTTGCGGTTGCGGTAGTCGCGGATGCGGCGATGCATTTCGATGCGTTGCTCCGGGGTGACCATCAGTTCCGGTGTCGCGTTCATGCCGGTGGGCATGAAGTGGAAATACCAGACAAAGAGCGCCCCCAGATCGATCATCTTATCGTAATACGCTTCCGAGGTAATCGATTCAAAATTCTGCTTGGTATAGCAGCAAGAGAAGCCAAAGGGCAGATTTCTTTCCTTCAGGCGCTTGGTCGCCGCAATCACTTTCTCGTAAACGCCGTTGCCACGGCGGCCGTCGGTGGCTTCTTCAAAACCTTCCAGAGAAATGGCCGGAATAAAATTGCCGACGCGCTTCATTTCATCCGCAAAATGATCGTCGAGCAAAGTGCCGTTGGTAAAGGACAGGAAGGTGCAGTCGCTGTGCTTTTCACAGAGCTTGATCAGATCGTCCCGGCGTACCAACGGTTCTCCACCGGTATAGATGTACATAAACACACCGAGTTGCTTACCCTGCTCAATGATATCGTCAATTTCATCAAAGGTCAGATTGAGCTTGTTGCCGTATTCCGCCGCCCAACAGCCGGTGCAGTGCAGGTTGCAGGCCGATGTCGGGTCCAGCAGAATAGCCCAAGGCACATTGCAGCCGTATTTATTGCGGTAGTATTCCTGACGGTCCCAACCGACCAGGTTGGCATTCATGAAGAAATTCACAAAAGCCTTTTTCAGAACGTTGTTATCCATCGTCACCACGCGGTTCACCAAAGAATGATAGGGATGGTTCGGGTCGTTAATCGCCGCTCTGATCGCGTTGCGCTGACCGACAAATTCGCCATGGGCAAATTTATCGACCCAATTCATCACTTTCGGTAAATTCTTTTCCGGATTCTTGCCGAGCCAGCCAACGACTCGTTCAATCCCAAATTTTTGAAGATTGTACTTAAATGTTGCCATAATTCATCACTTCTTTCATTACATAATTCCATGATTTCAACACGTTCAAATAATACCGCACAATCAATTCATTCTGGCATGAATTTTACCAAAATTTTAATTGTTTCTGTATTTTAACACTACAAATTTTCAAATGCAAGCAATCGCATCCGTTACTTTCCTTTTCTTAATGCCTCAAAGCCTTCATTCTTGACACTTTCACAGAATTCAACTATAATTTATTATCAATTCAGAAAACTTAAACTTCACCACCAGGAGGCTTCTTATGCGTGAATACAACTTAGAAGGTCGCAAGATGACCGATAAAACTCGAACCCACGAACACTTGGCCCACCGCCTTGAACTGCCAGACAGCTATGGCAGAAATCTCGACGCCCTTTGGGATGCACTGATGGCTATCCGCAAAACCAGCGTCATCAATTTTAACAACCCGGATGCCGCTGTCGAAAATCTGGGGCAATATGGAGAGTTGCTGCTCCAGACCTTTAAAGACGCTGCCAGGGCCAATCACAAGGTCGTCCTGGAATTAGATGAAGATTAACGCGTGCAGACTTTGATCCGCACCTGCCAAAAAAGAGGACCACATTAAAATGTGATCCTCTTTTTTATGTCCGCGATCCCAAATTCCCTTACTGCATCAATTCACAAATACGATTAGAAAAAGCGACCGGATCCTCGATGGGCATTCCCTCAATGAGCAAGGCCTGATCGTAAAGCAATTCCGCATAGGCTTTCAGGCGCTCCTGGTCGTCGGCATCAAAGACATGCTTAAGCCCTTCAAACACTTTGTGGTCGCCATTGATTTCAAGCACCTTCTGCGCTTTCATATTGGCGTCCGGCTGCTGCCCCAAGGCCTTGGCCTGTTCCGTCAGCACCTTTTCCATTTCGATGGAAAGACCCTCGCCGGCTGCAAAGCACACCGGATGGCTCTTGAGCCGAGCCGACAGGCGCACCTCCGCGACCTTGTCGCCCAGCGCTTCTTTAATGGCTTCCATCAAAGCTTTTGAAGCGTTCGTCTTCGCCTCGATCGCCTGTTTTTCGTCGTCGCTCATTTCGATGCCGAGATCATCTTCCGCTGTGGATTTAAAGGCCTTCCCGTCGTATTCCTGGAGCACTTTCAGCGCGAACTCATCCACCTCTTCCGTGCAAAAGAGCACCTCGTAGCCCTTGTCCATGAGCATTTCGTTCTGGGGCATCTTCTTGATCTTATCGATGGATTCTCCGGCCGCATAATAAATATACTGCTGGTCATCCTTCATCCGGTCGGCGTATTCCTTGAAGGTCACGGGCTTGTCTTCCGTCGAACTGTGGAACATCACCAAATCTTTAAGCTTATCCTTGTTGCTGCCGAACTGATCGTAGATTCCGAATTTCAGGCGCAGGCCAAAGTTCTTAAAGAATTTTTCGTAGCCTTCCCGATCCTTGAGCTGCATATCCTTGAGCTCGGCGATAATTTTCTTTTCGAGGCGCTGGGCGATGGCCTTCAGCTGGCGGTCCTGCTGGAGCATTTCCCGGGAAATGTTGAGCGACAGATCCTGGGAATCCACCAGGCCATGCACAAAGCCAAAGTAATCCGGCAGCAGATCCTCGCACTTGTCCATGATCAGCACGCCGGAGGAGTAAAGCTGCAGGCCGCGCTTGTAATCCTTAGCGTAAAAATTATAGGGCACCCGGGACGGAATGAAGAGCAGCGCATTGTAGGACAGCAGCCCTTCAACGTTCGTGGTGATAATCTTCTGCGGGTCTTCCCAGTCCATGAATTTGTCTTTATAGAACTGGTTGTATTCTTCGGTGGTCACATCCGATTTCTTGCGCTTCCAGATCGGCACCATCGAGTTGATGATTTCGTCCTCATAAGTCACGTTGTATTGCGGTTCGTAATCGTCCTGCTGCTTTTCTTCCTCGGTGGCCTCGATCAGCTCCCGCTTTTCCACCTTCATCACGATCGGGTAGCGAATATAGTCTGAATAGCGCTTGATCAGATCGCGCAGGCGCCATTCTTCCAGATATTCGCCGTATTTTTCGTCGTCGGTGTCATCCATCAGATGCAAGGTAATGGTCGTTCCGACTTCCTCCTTTTCCGCCGGCTCGATGCTGTAGCCGTCGACTCCCTCCGATTCCCAGAGATAGGCCTGATCCGCGCCGTCAGCCCTGGTGAGCACGGCGATCTTTTGGCTGACCATGAATGCGGAATAAAAGCCCACGCCGAACTGCCCGATGATGTCCAGCGCGTCGGTGCCGTCCGCTTCAGCGTTTTCGGTTTTAAATTCAAAGCTGCCGCTCTGGGCGATCACCCCGAGGTTGTCCTCCAGTTCGTCGGCGGTCATGCCGATACCGTTGTCTGCGATGGTCAGCGTCCGGGCGTCCTTGTCCGGCGTCACACGGATCGTGTAGTCATTGCGGTTCAGCCCGGTCTGCCCGGCGCTGCTCGCCTTAAAATAACGCTTATCGATGGCGTCGCTCGCGTTGGAAATGATTTCCCGCAGGAAAATCTCCTTGTTGGTGTAAATCGAATGAATCATCAGATCCAAAAGCCGTTTGGATTCCGCCTGAAATGCTTTCTTGGCCATAGTCCCACTCACTTTCCTTTTATATTGATTTGACCGCCGACTGTCTCGGCTTATTAGCAATCTCTCTCTTTGAGTGCTAAATCCATTATAGCTATTCACCGCCAAAAAGCAATACGGATTGCCAATTTTTTCGCCGATCGCCCAATTTGTTTATCATTTTTTCAGCTTTTCAGCCGGCAGATTTTTTAATGCCGTCCAACCGCCGGCTTCCAGTGCTATAATAAAAAAAGCGCCCGGATCAGGCGCTTGTTACAATAAGATCTTTTATTGAGTAAGGAGGTTTTTATGAAAATCGCGATCATTACCGGTGCATCCAGCGGTTTGGGCCGGGCTTTTGTCCGCCGTCTGGGCCGCGACACCACCCTCGATGCCATTTGGGCCATCGCCCGGAACGAGGCCAACCTGCACGCCCTTTCCGCCCTCTCGGCGGTACCTGTGCGAGCGCTCCCCATGGATTTGACGGACGCTGACGCCACCGCTCGGCTGGCGGCCCTCCTCGCTGCCGAAAGGCCAACCGTCGATGTGCTGATCTGTGCGGCGGGCTTCGGCAAAATCGCCAAAACCGCCGAGCTTCCCCTCGCCGAGCAGACCAATATGATTGACCTGAACTGCCGCGCCGCCGTCGCCGTCACCGCCGCCTGCCTGCCCTATGTGCAAAAGGGCAGCCGCATCCTCGAAATCTGCTCCACCGCGGCTTTCCAGCCCATGCCCCGCCTCGGCGTTTATGCCGCGTCCAAGGCTTTTCTGCAAAGCTATACCAAAACCCTGCACCACGAGCTGCTGTGCTCGGGCATTCACGTCACCGCGGTCTGTCCCTACTGGATCAAGGATACGGGATTCATTCCCCGGGCGCAGGGGAACGACCGCCACAGCTACGGGCGTTTTTTCCTCGCCAGCCGCGCCGACACCATCGCCCGCTGGGCCCTCGTTGACAGCCGGCTGAATCTCTGGGTGTCCACCCCTGGACCGGTTTGCGCCATCCATCGGCTCGTCGCCAAGTTTGTACCCCACTTTATCATGGTGCCGCTGATGGAACTGCTCCGCCACGTGATTTAGCGGGTGTGCTCCCGGTCGTCGACAATGCTGCCGTCCGCCACGTGGGGAGCGATCCAATGCGCGTAACCGTATTTCCAAAGCGTCTTGGAGCCTTCTGCCGTGCGCGCGTTGCGCGCCATAATCTGGGAGCGCCTCACGCCTCGTCGGCGCCAGCTCCTGCCGGCCACCGCGTGGTTGAGCAGCGTGGGCTGCAGGCAGTCCAGGGTGTGGGCAAATTTAGCCTCCGGCGTCTCCCAGGCTTCAAATTCTTCCCACAGGCTGCGCAGTTTAAGCCCTTGATCCGGCGGCAAGATCGGAAAAAGCCGGTCGGCCGCCGCCTGCTCCCGAGCCGCCTGGGTCTTCTTGGCCGCCTCGTCGTAGGCATAGGTATCTCCGGCATCGATTTCCACCAGATCGTGACAGAGCACCATGGCCATGGTCCGCGTCACATCGATCGCTTCTTCGGCGTATTCGCTCAGCACCAGCACCATCATGGCCAGATGCCAGGCGTGCTCCGCATCGGTTTCTCGGCGGGAATCATCCGCAAGCCAGGTTTGACGCCGAATCGCCTTTTCCCGGTCGATGGCCAATACAAAATCCATTTGCTGCTGCAGCCGGTCATCTGTTTGTTTTAAGTTTTGCATTTTTCACCGCCTTCTTGATTCTTTTTACCCAAGGCATAAAAAAATTCCGCTTCCGACAGCCGCGCTGTCGAAAACAGAATCGTGCCTGCGCACCATGCACGTTAGAGAACCATATTCAGGAAATTTTGTGTTCGTTCGTTCTGCGGATTCCCAAAAACATCTTCCGGTTTGCCCTCTTCCACAATCACGCCCCCGTCAATAAAGATCACGCGGTCCGCCACTTCACGAGCAAAACCCATCTCGTGGGTCACAACGACCATTGTCATCCCCTCCTGGGCGAGTTTTTTCATCACGTTAAGCACTTCGCCGACCATCTCCGGATCAAGGGCTGAAGTCGGTTCGTCAAAGAGCATGACATCCGGATTCATGGCCAGCGCCCGGGCAATGGCCACGCGCTGCTGCTGTCCGCCGGACAATTGCTTCGGATAGGCGTCGGCCTTGTCGAGCATTCCAACGCGTTCGAGCAGTTTTTCCGCGGTCTTGTCGGCCTCTTCCTGATTCATGAGCTTTAAAGAAACCGGCGCAAAGGTGACGTTCTTTTTAACCGTCATAAACGGAAAAAGATTGAACTGCTGGAAAACCATGCCGATATTGCGTCTGGCCTGGTTGATATCCACCTGCGGGTTGGTAATTTCCTGTTCATCCACGACAATGGTCCCGCCGGTCGCATCTTCCAGCGCGTTGATGCAGCGCAGCATGGTGCTCTTTCCGGAGCCGGAAGGCCCGATCACACAAACCACTTCACCCTCTTCCACCGTCATATCGATATTTTTAAGCACCTCCAGATCATCAAAATGCTTTTTCAGATCTTTAATTTCAATCTTAGCCATTCTGCAACCTCTTTTCGATGCGCTTGGAAACCCAAGACAAAATCATGATGATGATGAAATACATAATGCCGACGATCAGCCACATTCTGAAGGATTCTAAATTATTGGCAATGATCAGTTTCCCGACTTGCGTCAATTCTGCCATCCCGATCACCGAAAGAATCGAGCTGTCCTTTAAAGTGATAATGCACTGATTCACAATGGCCGGAATCATCGTGCGGATTGCCTGGGGCAAAATGACTTTGCGCATGGCCATCCCGTGGGGCAGGCCGAGGCTTCTGGCTGCTTCCATCTGGCCTTTATCGACCGACTGGATTCCACCGCGAAAAATTTCCGCCAGATAGGCTCCTGCATTGAGCGTCAGGGTAATCACCCCTGCTGTCATGGGCTCCATGCGCATATTGAGCGCACTGGTCACCCCAAAATAAATAAAAAACGCCTGAACGATAATTGGCGTTCCCCGAATAATATCAACGTACACACGCGCAATCGCCCGCGACACCTTGTTTCTTGAAACTGACAGAAGTCCAAAGAGCAACCCCACTACCGCCGCCAAAACGAGCGATAGCAGGGTTGATTCTAACGTGACTGCCAAACCTTGCAAGAGTCGGGGGAATGTCTGTGCGAGCAACTCAGTAAAACTCACATTGACCTCCATAGCTCATCCATTGTTTGAATCCAAACGATGAGGCTTATTTTTTCTTAACGTATTTGTTCACAATTTTATCGTATTCACCGCTGTCTTTCAAATTTTTTAAACCCTTGTTGAATTTCTTAAGCAGTTCTGCATTTTTGCCTTTGTGAACAGCGAAACCATAGGAATTGCCCGCCTGCAGTTTGCCGACCAGCTTTAAAGGCTGACCCTTGGCAATCGCATAGCCCAAAACCGGATAATCTTCAAAGCAAGCCGCGGAATTTCCAGATTTAACATCCTCGTACATATTCGCGGAATCTTCAAATGTTTTGATAGAATAGCCATATTTGGCTTTGTTTTCGTTAGCAAAAGCGGCGCCTTCCGTTCCCGTTTTAACCGCGACCGTTTTGCCTTTCAGATCGCTGTAATCTTTAATGGCAGTGTTGTTGGCTTTGACCGCCATGCCAACCCCGGAATCAAAATAGGGGGCAGAGAAATCAAATTTCTTTTTACGTTCTGAAGTAATGCTCATCCCGGCAATAACCGCATCACTCTGATCTGATTCGAGAGACTGCACCGCTGCATTAAAACCCAGCGCCTTCACGGTATAATCGAAGTGCTGATCCTTCGCAATAGCCTTTAGCAAATCCATGTCAATCCCGACACGCTTCCCATTTTTATCTTCAAATTCAAAGGGAGCAAAAGTGGTGTCTGTCGCAATGATATACTTCTTGTTCGAACTGCCGGATGAAGAGTTACCGGAACCACAAGCGGTCAACGCCATGACCATTGCCAATGCCATGGCGATAACCAAACCAAATCTTAATCCTTTTTTCATTACTTGATCCTCCAAATACTCACATGCATGAATTTTTTATTATTTTACCATTTATTAAGATTCGGTGCAAATTAATTCATTAAAAACTAGGAGGCGTTTTTCTTATAGCCATCCTTTTCGCTCCTTATTAAATTATAGATAAAATTTTGTATAAAAACAGGATATTTTTTCATATTCATTCTTTTTTCTGAATATTCTTCCGCTTTTCTACAATTTTCAAACGGGACTTTTTCACCAATTCTCCCGCTTTGCTTCAAGCGTCGTTTCGGCATTTTGCATTTTCTCTTCCATGTTTTGATTTAACTTTAAAAAATGCATAAAAATTGACAGGTTTTTAAGAATCCGATATAATAATTTCAATATTGTATACAACTTCTACAAATCGTTTGTTCAACATCTTCTTTCTGTTAACCTGTGTCAAAATTTTGATCAATTTGCATGGCTTGTATTAACGAGGAGAAAATTATGATGCATCCCCACCCGATTATCGAATATACCAAATACTACGCCGATATCTGCAAAAACAAAGACCAAATCCCAGAAGAGCGCTTTCAGGAATACCATGTCAATCGCGGATTAAGAGACCAAAAGGGAAACGGTGTGCTCGTCGGGCTCACCAATATCTCCCGCGTCGACGGCTTTGATATGATCGACGGCAAGCGCGTCCCCTGCGAGGGAAAACTCTGGTATCGCGGTTACAATGCTATCGAGCTCATCAAGGGCCTCGGCGACAGCCGCTATGGCTTCGAAGAGGCTGCCTACCTTTTGCTCTTCGGCGATTTGCCCAACGCCGAACAATTGCGCACATTCAACGAAATGCTCGTCGATCTGCGCACCTTGCCCAGCAACTTTGCCCGCGATGTCATCATGAAGGCTCCTTCCAGGGATCTGATGAATTCCATCACCCGGAGCGTGCTGACCCTCGCCTCCTACGATCCCTGGATCGGCGATCCGAGCCTCGGCAACGTGCTGCGTCAATGCATGGCACTCATCAGCGCCTTCCCCATGCTTGCCGTTTACGGCTACCACGCTTATAATCACTATATCAACGACGGCAGCCTCTACATCCACCGGCCACGGCCCGAGCTTTCCACCGCGGAAAACCTGCTGATGATGCTGCGCCCGGACAAGCAATATACTGATCTTGAAGCCCACGTACTCGATATCGCACTGATCCTCCACATGGAACATGGCGGCGGAAACAATTCTACCTTCACCACCCGGGCCGTCACCTCGGCCGGCTCCGATACATATTCCGTCGTTGCCGCGGCCCTCAGCTCTCTCAAGGGCTCCAAGCATGGCGGCGCCAACCTGAAAGTGGTTGAAATGATGCGCGACCTGAAGACCAACGTCGGCGATATCACCGATAAGGAAGCCGTCGAAGCTTACCTGCGCAAGCTTTTAGCCGGAGAAGCCTTCGACCGCAAGGGCCTGATCTACGGGATGGGGCACGCGGTGTATTCCCTTTCCGATCCTCGGGCGGTCGTCTTTAAAGACTTTGTCGAAAAGCTGGCTCACGCCAAGGGGCGCGATGAGGATTACGCCCTCTATGCCACCATTGCTGAAACCGCTCCCCGGCTCATCGCCGGAAAACGCAAAATCTACAAGGGCGTTTGTCTGAACGTCGATTTTTACAGCGGTTTTGTGTACAGCATGCTC
Source organism: Pseudoramibacter faecis (assembly GCF_036289405.1). Lineage (NCBI taxonomy): Bacteria > Bacillati > Bacillota > Clostridia > Eubacteriales > Eubacteriaceae > Pseudoramibacter > Pseudoramibacter faecis. The sequence continues at coordinate 28,705 of NZ_JAYFFI010000006.1, forward strand.
GGCATTCCCATCGAACTTTACACGCCGATTTTTGCCATCGCGCGCATCGTCGGTTGGAGCGCCCATCGCCTTGAAGAGCTCATCAATGCGAACAAGATCATGCGCCCGGCTTATCGCAGCGTGATGTCCGGCCCCCGGGACTATATCCCGCTGGCCAAACGCCAATAACGCCGCCTTGACATTCTGAAAAGCTTTGATTTTTAAAAGCTCTTCATCTTTCTTTACTTTTATGGTACATTGAAAGTATCAAAGCGACATTGTGTCGCTCTGCCGTCTATTTTATATTGTTTATGATATTGTCACGTTTCCGGCTGCTGAACTCAAAACCGCGCCTCTGACCCGGAAAGACAAACAGGAGGTCTCATCATGGCAAGAAAATCATCCAAAAAAGCCGCTGCTGTCAATACTAAGCCGGCTACAACACCCAAAACAACTGCTGCTATCAAAAACAAGTCCACCGCGACCGCGAAGAAAAAGCCCGCCAAGCGCAGCGGCTACAAAAGCGAAGTCATCATTCAGCGGACCAACTTCGAAGCCAGCGTTTCTGAACTGATGGATCACGTCAAGGAAATCTGGACGAAGGACATGGGCAATCTGGTGCGCGATCTGACCGACATCAAGATTTATGTCAACGCGGACGAAGCTGTCGCCTACTATGTAATCAACGGCGACATCAACGGCAAGTTTTCTCTTTGACCCAACGGCGGAGCCGCTCTCGCGGCTCTTTTTTTGTCCTCAAATCCGGGGCTGATCCCCTGCGAATCCATCGTTGCATTTTAACAATCCACTTGATAAAATGTGATTATCATGCCCATCGTTCATTTTCAGGCTGCGATGTACAGCCTTGGTATATCTTTAATTTATTTTTAAGGAGGATTCATGAGATATCAACACGTCAAAGCCACTGATCCGGCTATCTACGATTTGATGGTGAAAGAGCTGCGCCGTCAGCAAAGCCATCTGGAACTCATCGCGTCGGAAAACTTTGTCTCCGAATCGGTGCTGGACTGCATGGGCAGCCATTTAACCAACAAATACGCCGAAGGCCTGCCGGGCAAACGCTATTACGGTGGCTGCGAATTTGTGGACGATGTCGAGCAGCTGGCCATCGACCGCGCCTGTGAACTTTTTGGTGCCGAGCACGCCAATGTGCAGCCCCATTCCGGTGCCCAGGCCAACACCGCGGTTTATGTCGCCCTGCTCAAGCCCGGCGACACAGTGCTCGGCATGTCCTTGGATCAAGGCGGTCACCTGACCCACGGCTCCAAGGTCAACCTCTCCGGTAAACTCTACAATTTTGTGCCCTACGGCGTCGATCCCGAAACGGAATTGATCGACTACGGCGCCATCGAAAGGCTCATCGCCGAACATCAGCCTAAGCTGCTCGTGGCCGGGGCTTCCGCCTATCCCCGGACCATCGACTTCGAGCGCATCGGTAAACTCTGTCACGATGCCGGCGTGATCTTCATGGTGGACATGGCCCACATTGCCGGGCTGGTCGCCGCCGGCGAGCACGTCTCCCCGGTTCCCTGCGCCGATATTGTCACCACCACGACCCACAAAACTCTGCGCGGCCCCCGCGGCGGGCTCATCCTTTGCAAAAAAGAATACGCCGCCGCTATCGATAAAGCCGTTTTCCCCGGCACCCAGGGCGGCCCGCTGATGCACACCATCGCCGGCAAGGCCGTCTGTTTTAAAGAAGCCATGAGCGACAGCTTCAAAGTCTACCAGAAACAGATCGTCGCCAATGCCAAGGCTTTGGCTTCGGCGCTCACCGCCAAGGGCTTTCGCATCGTCTCCGGCGGCACCGACAACCATCTGATGCTCGTCGATGTCTCCGCCGTCGGCATGACCGGCAAAGATGCCGACGACATGCTCGGCGCCGTGAACATCACCGCCAATAAAAACACCATTCCTTTCGACAAACAAAAACCAGCCATTGCCAGCGGCGTCCGCGTCGGCACCCCCGCGGTGACCACTCGGGGACTGGTCGCAGCCGATATGCGGGTTATCGCCGATGCCTTTGAAGACGCGCTGATCAAAAAAGATCCTGATGCGGCCCGCGCTAAGGTCAAAACCCTGACCGACCACTATCCGCTGTATCCCGATATGATCGCCGACTGACGGCAACGGATATTTTTTAAGCGCAGTGAGGGCACTGCGCTTTTGTGCAGCTGCTTATGAAACAACCTTTTTACACCACCGCGCCCCAGCCGGAGCGCGCGTTACTCATCGGCATGGCGTCCGCCGGCGACCCGGCCGCAGGCCGCGCGATGGCGGAGCTTGCCCGCCTGTCCCAAACCGCCGGCTGCGATGTTTTTGCCACGCTGGCGCAGCCCCGCCAAAAGCCGAGTCCCAAAACCTATCTGGGAAAAGGCAAAATCGCCGAAGCTGCCCAGCTCGTCACGGCCAATCAACTGGACCTGATCATCGCGGACGACGAACTCACCCCCGGACAAATCGCCGCCATCGAAGCGGCCGCCGGCTGCAAAGTCATCGACCGCACCGCCTTGATCCTCGACATTTTTGCCCGTCACGCCAGCACCCGGGAGGGCAAGCTCCAGGTCGAGCTCGCCCAGCAGCGTTACCGCCTGAGCCACCTGAAAGGCCTGGGGCAGGTGCTCTCCCGCACCGGCGGCGGCATCGGCACCCGGGGCCCCGGCGAAAAGAAGCTCGAAACCGACCGGCGCCATATCCGCCGCCAGATCGACCGCCTGCAGTGCCAGCTCGATCAATTGGCCCAAACCGGCGCCGTCCGCGCCCAAAGACGCCGGCGGGGCGGCGTGCGCGCCGTCAGCCTCGTGGGTTATACCAACGCCGGCAAGAGCACTCTGTTTAACCGGCTGACCAACGCGGCCGTGCACACCCGGGATGCCTTCTTCGTCACGCTGGACACCACCACCCGCAGAATCAACCCTGAATACGGATACTATCTGCTTTCCGACACGGTGGGCTTCATCGACAAGCTCCCCCACGAACTGATCCGCGCCTTTCGCGCTACACTGGCCGCGGCGGCCGATGCCGATTTGCTGCTGCACGTCGCGGACGCCTCGGATTCCCGGGCGACCGGGAACATCGCCGTGGTCGAACGGGTATTGAGCGAAATCGGGGCCGTCCATCTGCCCCGTCTTCTGGTGTACAACAAAATCGACCGGCTGCCGCCGGATGCCCGCGCTTCGATTCTCGTCCGATGCGCCCGGAGCGACACCTTTGCCATCTCGGCCAAAACCGGGGAGGGTCTGGCGGCTTTAACGGCCGCCATAAGCGAAGTCCTGTCAGCCCAGGATCGGATCCGGAGCTATCTGCTGCCCTACCATGATGGCAAACGGCTCGAGCAGCTTTACCGTCACGCCGAGATTCTTTCCCGGGAAGATAGTCCCGAGGGCATTCGCCTCACCGTTAAAATCGGCAGTGCTTTTCCCGATACCGATTATCGGCCCTTTTTAATCGCTTCTGACCATTCCGACGATCTGGAGGCCACGCATGACCCATTTTAATACGATTTTATCCCGGGGGGAAACCGAGTCTGTCATCAACAAATCCCGCTTCATCGGCCTCGCCTGCCACGTGGAAAGCGAAGCGGATGTCGAGCGCGTGCTTGCTCGGGTCCGCAAGGCACACTACAAGGCCACCCACGTGTGCTCTGCCTATATCCTCGCCACCGAGCCCGAACGCCAAAAGGCCAGCGACGACGGCGAGCCTTCCGGCACCGCGGGCAAACCCATTTTGGACGTCATCGCCCGGCGGGAGCTCAAAAACGTGCTGGTGCTGGTGGTTCGCTATTTCGGCGGTATCAAGCTCGGGGCCGGCGGCTTGATCCGCGCCTACGCCGGCGCGGCCAATCAAGTGCTCGATTCGGTGCCGACGGTGCGTCGGCAGTGGTGCGACACCCTGCGCATCACCATCGATTACACCCAATACGGCGGGCTCAGGCAAAAGCTGAGCGATCAGCACCAGCCCCATTATCAGCCGGTTCAAGAGCGCTTTGCCGACACAGTCGCCCTGGATTTCGAGCTGCCGGTGGAGGAGAGCGAGGCCTTTGTCGCCTTTATCACCGAGGCGACCAACGATCGCTTTTCTTTAGAAAAGGGCGAGCCCAAATGGGTGAACACCCTGGCCGGCTCGCCTCAATAAATACGGCCAAAACAAAAAAGGCGGCCATCCGAGGGCGTCGGGAATCTTTCCCCGCGCCTCAGGTGACCGCTTTTTTATTTTGCGGTTTTTATATTTTTCATTTTGAAGAACGGGCCGTTTTGGCGCGCCCCTTGGCCATACGCTCCGCGATCAGGCAAAGCACCATGGTGAGCACCATATCCGGCAGGGTACTGCCCACGGAAAGATCCGCCCGCATCAAAAGCCGGTAGACCCCAAAGCCCACCGCCCAGATCGCAAGATTTCGCCAGTCGACGGCCGCGTCCCAACGGCTGCGTTTTAAAATAAAGAAATCCGCGATCTGCACGGCGATCATCGGCGCAAAGACCGAGCCGATCAGATATAGAAAGTTTGTGATGTCGTCCATATTAAAGAAGATGGCCGCGACGATCCCCGCCAGCGTTACGGCAATAGCCAGCCACTTGCCGCCCACCCGCGCATTCAAACTTTCCGCCGAGATCCCCGCCGACCATGCGTCGAGAAAGGTGGTCGTCACGGTGGAAAGAATCAAAATGATCAACGCCGCGACGCCGAGCCCCGCCTTGATCATAATCGCCGCGATATTGGTTTCCCCGGTGAAAATAGCCGCTCCCATGCCGATGATATACATCCAGACCGAGACCAGCCCATAAACCAGCGTGCTCGTCAGGGTCGCCGCAAAGGGCCTATCGGCTTCCCGGGTATAGTCCGAGATCAGCGGCAGCCAGGACAGCGGCATCGCCACGGCCAGCTCCACCGCCGCGCCAAAGCTCAGGCTTCCTGCCGAAGCCGCCGCCGCAGACGCTCCATCACCCGAAAAGATCACCTTGCAGAGAATCAGCGTGAGCACAAAGAGCGCTGCCATCGCCGCCTTGTTGATCGCCCCCAGATTGGTGATGCCCACGAGGATCCACACCGCGATGAGCCCGCCGATCACCAGGCACCACACCCAATGCCCCACGGCAAAAACACTGCCGGTCGCCTGAGCCCCATCATAAATCATGATGGCCGTCCAGCCCGCCAATTGCAGCACATTAAGCGCGGCAAAGAGCCGACCGCCCTTCTTCCCGAAGCTCATCTTCACCGTCTCCATAGCCGAGCGACGGGTCCGTCCGCCGATCAGTCCGGCCAGAAAGAACAGCCCGCAGCCAATGAGATGCCCGACGACAATGGCCAGAAGCCCCCGACCAAAACCCAGCGGCGCAAAATAGGTCCCCGTTAAAATTTCGGCGATGGATACCGCCGCGCCGAACCAGATCAGACCGTTTTGAAAGCTGGTGGTCCGCTTTGATTCATTCATCCGAGACCTCCTCACGATACGCCGCCTTGATGTCGAAGGCGTGGTTCATCGGACCGGCGCCCTGCCCCAGATCGAGGCCGTCCGCCAGCGCGCCGGAGAGATAGGCCTTGGCCCGTGCCACCGATTCGGCCAGCGCATAGCCCTTGGCCAGATTCGCCGCGATGGCCGACGAGAGGGTGCAGCCCGTGCCGTGGGTATTGGGGTTATTGATGCGCCGTCCGTTAAACCAGCGCAGCCGCCCGTCCTGCCAGAGCAAATCGTTGGCGTCGCTGATGCTGTGACCTCCCTTTACCAGCACGGCACATCCGCAGCGCTCACCGATTTTTGCCGCAGAACGTTCCATCGCTACCGGCGTCTCGATGGGCATTTCGGACAAAATCTGGGCCTCGGGAATATTGGGCGTGATCACCTCGGCCAAAGGCAGCAACCCACACCTCAGGGCTTCAATGGCGTCATCCTGCAAAAGCTTCGCGCCGGAAGTCGCCACCATCACCGGATCGAGCACGATGTGCCGCACTCGGTAGGTCTTTAATTTCTCGGCGATCACCGCAATTAATTCCTCCGACGAGACCATACCGATTTTCACCGCGTCGGGGAAAATATCCGTGAAAACCGCGTCGAGCTCCTGCCTGAGAAAATCGGGCGTCACGTCCATGATGGCGGTGACGCCGGTGGTGTTCTGGGCTGTGAGCGCCGTAATGGCGCTCATCGCATAAACCCCGTTCAGGGTCATGGTCTTTAAGTCCGCCTGGATACCGGCGCCGCCGCTGGTATCAGAACCGGCGATTGTCAATGCTGTTTTCATTCAATGCCTCCTTGTGGTTGTTTTGCAGCATCCCATTTGCCCCGACGCAAGGTGGTGCCCCCAATGCGCCGGCCTTCATCGCAAAGCCCCAAATCTCGCCAATAAAAAACAGGCACGGTCGTGCCTGCGTTAAAAAGTTCGATGATTTCCCTCCGTTGGCATGATCCAAATCAGGTTGTGGGTCAAAACCTGGCTGGTTTTTTCTCAGCCCGCGCCAGCAGACTCCCCAATGCGATGAATTTTTCGATTACCATTACTTTACCAAAAAAAGCGCCCGCGTTAAAGCCCTTTTTAACGCGCGCGCTATTCTGCCACCACCAAATGGATCTGCTGTGCCGCGGCCTTTTGGCGGTCGCTTTCGGAAATGCGATTGTCAGTGATGATCTGATGCACTTCGGCCATCGGGCAAATCACCGAAAAATAGCCGTTGCCGAATTTACTGCTGTCCGCCAGCACATAAACCCGATCGGTCGTCCGGAGAATCGCCTGCTTGATCTGCATCTGCGGCGCCGCGATGGACGTCAGGCCGATTTCAAAGTTGATGCTGTGCACGCCGATGAAGGCCTTGTCCACCTTGAAGCCAGCAATGCTCCTTTCGGCCAGTTCTCCCATCGTCGCCGGCAAAAACCCGCCGACGTTGCCGCCGATCATATAAAGCTCCACATGGGGCAGATTGGCCAATTCATTGGCCGATGCCAGCGAATTGGTCACAACCGCCACATTTTTTTCCGAGTGCGCTTTAATCATCAAAGCCAGATAAAAACAGGTTGTCGAATCGTCGAGCAAGATGATGTCCTGATCCTCGATGTAGCCATAGGCACAGGCGGCGATGCTTTTTTTCTCCGCCACGTGCTGGTGAATATGCCGGCCGTGATACTTCTGATCAAAATCTTCCTGCGCCTCGTCGATGCGCAATGCGCCTCCGTGAACCCGGATCAGCTGACCCGCTTCGTCCAGTTCCTTGATTTTTGTGCGGACCGTGACGGCAGAACACGCCAGCTCCCGGCTGAGCTCCTTAACGCTGACCTTGCCCTTTTGCTGCAGCATCTGAAGAATTCTGATCTTTTTTTCGTCCAACTTTTTCCCCTGTTATGGCATCCTGACGTTTTTCAGGCCCAATTGCCTGGTGATCATCGTAAATGCGGGGACAAACCGATCGCCGAAATCGCCCTTCGGAATCACGATCGCCTCGTCGCTGTCGAGGTAAATGCCGATGGTTTTCGGCGTGACCACGGCCCGGCGCATCTCGCTCCACGGATAAATCTTCCGGTTTGCTCCCTGCTCGCCAATAATACCACACTTTTCAGAAAATGTCATCCGAACCGGCAAACGATAACGGCTTTCGCGCATGGCTTTTCGCGCACGCCACTGCAGGGTCAGCGGCGTATATCCCAGAAAGACGATGGCCGCAGCCATATAAAGACCGCAGGCCGCCGCGCCGATCCCGGCGTTCACATGCCGGAAAACGCCGACAAACGCCACGGCGAGCCCCAGCACGTTCGCAGCAAAGCCCGACGCCTTGGAATAGGCGTGAAACAAATAAAAATCAAAGAGCGCCGGAACCGTCATCTGAACGCGAAAGGTGAGGTCCGGCAAGGGCTTGCCGGTATCGATCGCCTCGGCCACGGCCTTCGCGTCCATCGGTTCGTTATGCATGGATTCGTCCATCCGTCTGTGCCCCCTTTCATATCAAAGGGAAACCTGCCGCGCTCAGCGTGTCGTGTCCGCGATGGTTTCAAGGCCCTTTTGATAGGCCCAGCCTTCGGGAGAATAAATGCCCTTCTGCCGCTTCATCATGTAACGGTCGAACGCCGCCGTGATGAACGGGCACAGGAAAAGCGTGATGATGGATGCCGTCGCGCACTGGGCGGTGGCGATGCCCGTGTATTTTTTCATGGAGGGGTCCGCTTCGGCCACCGCCGCCGGCGTCATCGCGGAATTGAGCGCTGTCGTCCCGATGGCCGCGCCCATGGCGTTTCTTTCCTTCCTGGGCAAAATCAGATTGATCAGGAAGAAGAAGATCACCGCCGTCGCCGCCGAAATCAAACCGAGGATGATCCCCGAAGCCCCCGCCGTCAAAATCGTCTTGATGTCCGTCTTGGCGCCGATGGAAATCGTCATGAAGAAGGTGACGATGGGCTGCGCGGTTTTGCAGGCCGCGCGGAAGTGGCTGTCCAGATTGCCCCAGACAAATCCGACGAGAATCGGAATCAGCACCGCGACGAGCGACATCAGCGGGATATTGGCCAGGCCCGTCGCGCCGAGGGCCACCAGGGTGAAGAACGGTCCGTCGTTGAGCGACAAGATCGAAATGGCGCCGGTGTCCGTCGCGTTTCCGAACTGACTGGATAACGAAATATATAAGGATCCGTTGGAATTGGTGATCGCCGCGATCCACACAAAGGGCGCGATGCCCAGAAATCCGGCGGGACCGCACAATTTGCCGACGATCAGCCCGACCAGCACGCCGAGAATAAATTTAAAGCCCGTCATCGTGACGCCTTTATAAAGGGGCATCCCGACCTGCTTGATGTCGATCATCGACCCGCACACGATCAGGAAGAAGCCCATCATGCAGGCATTTCCCTCGTAAAACAGCGCGGTGACGTAGCCGCCGATCTTAAAAAACTGCGGCACAAAGGTCGCCAGCAGCACCGCGATGACCAGCGGAATAATGACGAGGCCGCCCGGCAGCTCGCCCATCTTCTTGAGAATCTGAAAATCCCGCCGCTTGTGTTCCTGATTCGTTGTCTGTTCTTTGTCCATTTTTTCCTCTCTCCTGTGCAATTAATTTTCTCTCTGACGCGCCGCTTCCAAAAACAAGCGGTCGACAATCTTCCCTGCGATCTGATCGTCCCCGGTCAGGCCGCCCTTGCCGACGATGGGCAGGCCGGCGTACTCTCCCGTCAGGCAGCCGATATCCGTCTGGGGGATCACGTAATCGCGGACTTCAATGCAGCCGACGCCCATTTGATAGCACACGTTGACCATGGTATCCCCGCCGGTGGTATAAAGCCCGGCCACCTTGTCTCTGCCCGCCTGAGCCAGGGTGTCTGCAACGATGCTGCCAAGCCCGGCGTTGATGCAATTGGCGCTCACACCCCGGGCGTATCCATGACGCCGGTCCTCCTCGTCAAGATCCAGCAGATCGCCGTGCAGCGCCGTCTCCAGCAAAATTGCCCGGGGCTGCTCCGGCTGCTTTAAAAGCCGCACCGTTTGTTCAACCGCTTTCGCGATTTCCGCCGTCGCGGTTTCCGCTCCGTGAATCAGCGCCAGCGGGTCCACCTCGATATGCGCGACGCGATCGTCCTCGCATAAAACAGCCATCTGCCGCTTGGTCACCGGGGTCGCACTGCCGGCGGCGATCAGCACGGTCTTGCCGGACACCGGCGGGACATCCGGCACATTGGGCTGCTCAATCTCTGTGAGGCCTCGGTGAAAAGCCAGCTTCGCCGTGAACGGGCCGGGATCCACCGCCAGAATCGGCCGCCCCAGCCCGATGGCCGCCCGGGCGATCACATCGATATCCTCGATGGCGATGGCATCCATCAAAATCACTTTTGCGCCTGCTGCCGCTTTGCCTGCCAGCGCTTTTTTGACAGCCGCTTCTCCCGCAAGCACCGTCTCCAGCGTGACCAAATCCGTCCGGCGCCTGGTTTGCCCGGCGATCAGCTTCGGAATATAGTTTTCTGTCACCGGCGTGCGCACATCCTGCGCGACCGGCGTGCGAATCAGCGCCACGTTATCGATCACCGAAAAACCGCCGACCATGATGCGTCTTGACTGCGGCATCGCCGGCACGACCACCGCCAGCGTGTCCTCCGGCAGGCGGTCGAGCATCGCGTCGATTTCGGTGCCGATGCCGCCGCGCAGCGTCGTGTCGATGCGCTTCGAAAAGTAGCGCGCCCCCAGCTTTTTAAGCGCGTCTGTCGCCGAGGCGACCCGTCCGTAGGCCTCTTCTGCCGAAAGCGCTCGCGAGCTGCTGCTGATCAAAACCGCGTCGAGCGCCGACAGATCCTCGGCGCCTTCGGCCTCATCCACATTAAAAAATACGGCCGTCCTGGCTTTGGATCTTGCCAGCAAAACCCCGGTGGTTGTCGCGCCGGTCAAATCATCGGCCACCACACCTATTTTTGGCATCTCGTCCCCCCTTGTTTTATTATTCCGCCGCCCCGCCGTGCTTTCTGATCGCGTATTCCGCGCACACTTTGGTCGACTCGATCAGGCTGACACAATTCGCAATGCCCTTCCCGGCGATATCGAAGGCCGTGCCGTGATCCACCGAGCCGCGGATAAACGGCAGCCCCCAGGTGATCGTGACCGATTTTTCAAAATCGAGGGTCTTGCAGGCGATGTGCCCCTGGTCGTGATATTCCGACAAGATGGCGTCAAACTTGCCGCTCTTGCCGATATTGAAGATCGAGTCGGCGGGAATGGGCCCGACAGCGTTGATGCCCTCGGCCTTCGCCGCTGCAACCGCCGGTTCGATTTCGTCGATTTCTTCCCGGCCGAACAAGCCGTTATCGCCGTTGTGGGGGTTGATCCCCGCCACCGCGATAAGCGGATGGTCGATGCCGACGCCTCGCAGCTCTTTATCGATGTTGCGGATATAATCGAGCACGACATCCTTAGTGGCAAAATGAACCGCGTCGATGAGCGACATGTGCCGGCTGACGAAAAACACCCGCAGCTTGTGACAGGAAAACATTGTCAGCGCGTAAGGGGATTTGGTCGCATTTTGATAAATTTCTGTGTGGCCCGGTTCCTTCACGCCGGCCAGTTTAATCGCCTGCTTGTTAATCGGCGCCGTCGAAACCGCGTCGACCTTCCCGGCCAAACCCAGCTCGATGGATTTCATGATGAAATCAATGGCCATCTGTCCGGCCAGCCTCTGAACCGTGCCCCACTGCAGCGAATCGGTGTCGTAATCCCCGGTTTCGATAACGTCGATGACCCCGAAGGTGTATTCGGCTTCGGTGGGATTCGAGATCCGGTGGAACTGAACGCTTTTGCCCAAAACGGCTGCGGCTTTTTCAAGCACGGTTACACTGCCGATCACAAAGGGCCTGCAGCAGGCATGAATATCGCGATTCAGCATCGTCCCAATTACCGTTTCAGGGCCGATGCCGACCGGGTCGCCCATGGTAATGGCCATAACGGGTTTAAATTGTGTTGCCATTTTAAAGTCCTTTCGTTTGTTTTCTTTTTTCTTCGTTTATTGTTTCAATTTTCTTCATCATCTATTCTATCAGCTCATTTAATCCATTTCAAGTCGTTTTTAATTATTTTTTAAATTATTTTCCTTTCTTTTATTTTTGGATTTTTATTTTTTTCTTATGTTTCTTTGATTCCCCGACGCGGATACCCCGTCTTTGACAATTTGACAATCGCCGTTCTCCGTGGGATAATCAATTTGTTTCACACAGGGGAGCCACGCGCTGAGAGGAAGCCTTTGCTTCGACCCTTCACCTGATGCGGATAATGCCGACGTAGGAAGTGCCTGGATCACAACGATGCTCAAAACGGCAGGCCGCGATGGCGCTCCTGCCGTTTTTGTTGTTTGATTCAATCTGCGCACAGCGCGAAAGGATGTGACCATTGGGAAGATAGGCACCTGCAGCCGCGGGAGCGGGCCGGAGGGGAGCGCCTCGGGTCCGAGCCGATACCAGCGATGGGAAGCCGTGTTCCGGCGTGAGAGGAGACCAGCGAGTCTCGACCGAGAAACGTCGTCCGGCCCGGGCGATCTGTCGTCTTTGGAAGACCGCTGCTCTTGGCGGCTCCGCTTTGAATGTTTTCCTTCAGGAGGTTCTCGTGTCTCAATCTACTTTTAATACGCGCAAGCTTGCCATTGCGGCCCTGCTTTGTGCCCTCGCCGTCATCGGCTCTTTGTTTTCTTTTCCGGTTTTCGGTTCCAAATGCGCACCGGTGCAGCACATGGTCAATATTCTCTGTGCCGTCCTGCTCGGGCCTTTCTGGGGCGTGTTCGTCGCCTTTGCCGCAAGCCTTCTGCGCAATCTCTTCGGCCTCGGCACGGTGCTGGCCTTCCCCGGCAGCATGTGCGGCGCTTTGCTTTGCGGCTTGGTTTACTGGCGCTTTAAAAATCTTTTTGCCACCCTGGCAGCAGAAATCTTTGGCACCGGCATCGTCGGCGGTCTGCTGTCCTATCCCGTCGCTGTGACCTTCATGGGGATTGCCGCCGGTTCCGTTGCATTTTACGCCTTTGTGGTGCCCTTTCTGATTTCCACAATCGGCGGCGCCATCCTCGCCGGTATTCTGGTTGCTGCCCTGCAGAAGAGCGGCGCCTTGGGCAGGATGCAACTGAGCCTTCGTCCTCGCGCATGAGCGACCGTCTAAAAGCTTTGCGCGCGGCCCGGCCGCTGGTGCATTGCGTCGCCAATACGGTCTCCTCCGAGAGCTGTGCCAACCTGCTGCTGGCCCTCGGAGCGAGCCCCATCATGGCGCACGCTCCGGAGGAAATGGCCGCTGTCACCGCCGCAGCCCAGGCCACCGTGCTCAATACCGGCACCCCGGATGCCGCCAAATGGACCGCCTGCTGCACCTGTCTTCGCGCCGCCGATCATCCCGTCGTTCTCGATCCGGTCGGCGTCGGCGTGAGTCCCTGGCGCAAGACGGCCATTCGCCAATTGCTCGCCATCCGGTCTCCAGCCATTTTGCGGGTCAATGCCGGCGAAGCCCAAACCCTCCTGGGTATGGACAGCCGCAGCCAGGGCGTTGACTGCCCCAAGGGACTTCCCCGCGATCAGGCGACGTCCCTGGCGCGGCGCCTCGCCCAAATCCGGCGCTGCGTGGTTTTACTCACCGGTACGCTGGACGCTGTCAGCGACGGCCAAAGAACCTATTGCATTGCCGGCGGCTCCCCACTGATGAGTCAAATCACCGGCAGCGGCGATATGCTCTCCTGCCTTTGCGGCGCCTTCGCCACGGTGGCCGATGCCTTCACGGCGGCCGTCACCGCATCCGCTTTCTGGAAGCTTTGCGCCGAGCGCGCGGCGGCAACCACTTCGGCTCCCGGCTGCCTTCGCGCCGCTTTAATCGACAACGTCTATACCGTCGACGATCACGAGCTCGCGGCGGCCATGGCGGGGCGCGGCCTTTTATCCTTCATCTGACACGCGCCGCGTGTCTTTTTTATTTGCAAAACCAACCCGTCTTGCATACAATAAGGCCATCCCATCCGGACTTAAAATTTCATTCGAGCACATGTGAGGTTATCATGCACCGCTTTCATCCCATTCGCCGCAAAGGTCCCCGCCCGGTAATGCGTCAGCAGGTTTACGAAGCCGAGGGCATCGCCACCGAAATCCTGACCTTCCCCAGCCTCGATGCCACCGGCATCGTCGATCATTTTTTCTCCACCCGCATCGGCGGCCACAGCACCGGCGACTGCGCCGAAATGAATTTTAACTTTCACCGCGAGGCCGACGCCCGGTCTGTCGCTGCCAACTATCGCCGGGCCGCTGCCATTCTGGGCGGCGGGCGCACCATCTCTGACTTTGTCATCACCCGGCAGACACACAGCGATCATATCCGACGCGTGACCGCGGCCGACCGAGGACAGGGCGTTGCCCGGCCGGCGGACTACAACGCCGTCGACGCCTTGATCACCAACGAGTCCGGCATTATTCTCGCTGCCTATACCGCCGACTGCGTGCCCGTATATCTGGTGGACCCGGTGCACCGGGCCATCGGCCTGGCCCATTCCGGCTGGCGGGGTACCGTCGCCAAAATCACAACTAAAACCCTAGCCGCCATGCACGCGGCCTACGGCACGAACCCTGCAGAGTGCATCTGCGCCATCGGCCCGTCCATCTGCCGGGATTGTTATGAAATCTCCGAAGATGTGGCCGATGCCTTCCGCGGCGCTTTCGGCGCGGATGCCGCGTCACTGCTCACACCCGCGCGTCCAGGCCACTGTCTGCTCGATCTTTGGGCCGCCAACCGCCTGATCCTCGAGGATGCCGGCGTGCCCTCCGCCGCCATCGCCGTCACCGATATCTGCACCCGCTGCAACTCCGAGCTACTCTTCTCCCACCGCGCCGCCGGCGAGCGCCGGGGCAACTGCTGCGCGTTTTTGAGTTTAAAATGATTTTCTTCAATAAAAAAACGCCGCTTCCTTTTTCACCCTTCGATGATTCGGAAACGGCGCCTGCTTTAGCACGCGGCCCTCAGCCAGCGAATGAGCCACACCACGCCCAGAAGCACAAAAACGCCCCCGGCCGCGCAACAAAAGATGGCCACACCGCGTTCGGTACCCGCTGCCGCCTTGCCCCCGCCATAAAGCAGCAGCAAAAAACCAAAGGCCAGATTCGCCAGCATGCTGCTCATCGCCTGCTGTTTCGAATAGTTTTTATTCCGATTGAACAAAGAAGATCCCCTCTCTTTTTTCGCCCATTATACCTTTGGCGTTTGCGGCCTGTCAATGCGCCGGCTTCCGCCGGGCAATTAAGCCAGCGTTCAGCCACACCTGCTATTTTATATAGTACTCAATTTCATCGACTAACAAGGAGCAAATCATGAACATCACTGTTTTCTGCGGATCGCGCTTCGGCACCGACCCTGACTTTAAACAAGCAGCTGCCGATCTGGGCACCTGGATTGGCAAAAACGGCCACTGCCTGATTTACGGCAGCGGCTGGACCGGCCTGATGGGCACCGTTGCCGACGCGACCTTAGATGCCGGCGGTCAGGTGATCGGCGTTATTCCCGAATTTCTCAAGGCCATCGAAAAGCCTCACGAACTCATCAACAAAACCATCACCGTGGAAACCATGACCGAGCGCAAAACCATCATGCGCAAGTTGGGCGACGCTTTTATCGCCCTGCCCGGCGGCCCAGGCACGATGGAAGAAATCACCGAGGTGATTTCTTTGGCCAAGCTCAACCGGCACCGCAAGCCCTGCATCGTTTTTAATCAAAAGGGCTTTTACGACTCATTTAAGACGCTTTACGACGAAATGGTCGCCAAGGATTTCCTCGATCAGCCCGGCCGGGACAAGATCGTCATTGCCGACAGCATCGAAGCCGTCGAAGCTGTCTTGGTCCATCAACAATAAACGCACAAAAATAAGGGACTGCAATCCCTTATTTTTGTGCGCCGATTCGCGCGGCCGTCAGCCGTTAAAGCAGCGGCATCAGATAGGTTGTCCACGCCCAGCTGAATGGAATGGCCAGAACCATGGCAGGCAGCATGTTGGCGATGGGAAATTCCTTGATGCCGGCAATGCACAGTCCTGTCGCGATGAGCAGGATGCCGCCGCAGGCTTTAAAATCTGCGATCATCATCGGCGTGGTCACCGGCAAGATCAACCGCGCCAGCACGAACATCAACGAAAATACGGCCAGCTGCGGAATCGCCACGGCCGAAATCACCGGTCCCAATTTGGTCGCAAAAATCATCGCCGTGAAGAAATCGAGCACCGACTTGGACAGAAGAATGGCGATATTTCCCGTCATACCGGCATTCAGACTGCCGTAAATCCCCGTCGCGCTGGAGCAGAACAGCACGATCACCGTCAAGAGCTGCATATTGAAGACCTCTTCCGAGAGGCCTTTTTTCTGCGGCCGGGGAAAAACCCGCGCAGCCAGCCGCTGCAAGCCCGTGCCGCCCCGGCGGATCAGCACATCCAGCCCGAAAATCAAACCGAGCACCGTGCCCACCACCACGGACAGAATCACCGCGGGCATGTTCTTCATCATCACAATGGAGGCCACACCCATCCCCACCGCGCAGACACTGAAAGCCAACTTGATCTTCTCCATAAAAGCCTCGGGGATCCTCGGCCCCAACCCGGAGCCGATCAGCCCCCCGAGCACCACCGCCAATACGTTTACTGCAATACCAATCATCCGTTAACCTCCCCTGTAAATTCTTTTTGCCGCGGTTTGCGTCTCCCCGGTCGCCTGCCGGTTACTTCTTCAGTCGCTTATCGCTGGCGATCGCCCAGTGATCGCCCACCGTCTGGAAAATCTGCACCAGCACGATCAGCAGGATCACCGCCGCCACCATCACCAGATATTTATAGCGATAATAGCCGTAGTTGATGGCGATTTTCCCGAGGCCGCCGCCGCCGATGATACCGCTCATCGCCGAATAGGACAAAATGGTCGTGATGGCGATGGTCGCGTTAGACACCAGCGAGGGCACGCTTTCCGGGATCATCACCTTGGTGATAATCTGAAACGGGGACGCGCCCATGCTCTGGGCCGCCTCCACGATATTCGGATCCACCTCCCGCAGGCTGCTTTCCACCAGACGCGCCACAAAGGGAAAGGACGCGATCACCAGCGGCACGATGGAGGCCGTGGTCCCGATAGAGGTGCCGACGATGGCCCGAGTCAGCGGGATCACGAGGATCATCAGAATCAAAAAAGGCACCGAGCGCAGCAGGTTAATGACGATGCCCAGCCCGTGCATCAGGCCGCGGGGCAGGGGCAGCACGCCGTCTTTATCACCCACCACCAGCAAAATACCCAGCGGCAGACCGATGACGATGGCCAGCGCCGTGGCCACAAAGGTGATATAAACCGTTTCCCACAATGCCAGGGGAAATTCCGTCTGGATGATGGCAAGCGCCTCCCGGGACGCCGCCGATACCAACAAACCGCTCATGCTCTCACCTCCTCAGCGCGCACACCGCCGCTTCGGTTCAGATAGGCCAGGGCGTCCTCAAAATCGTTCTCCCGGTCCTCAATGCTCAAAATCATTTTGCCAAAGGCCTTCCCTGCCACCGAACGGGTCGAGGCCGAGAGAATATTGGCCTGAATTCCCTTCTCGATGGCCAGCTTCGCGATGAGCGGTGTCTCCGTGGTCTCCGAATCGTCGAAGGACAGGCGCATGGCCCGAGAACCTTCGGGAATCACAAAGTTTTCGTCATCCCGGTCCGGATTGACCAGGCGTTTAGCCGCATCACTCCGGGGATTGGCAAAGACCGAACGCACCGATCCCTTCTCCACCACGGTGCCCCGGTCCAAAATCGCCACTTTGTTGCAGATGGCCTCCACCACCGACATCTGGTGGGTGATGATGATGACGGTGATACCCAGCTTGCGGTTGATCTCCTGGATGAGCGCGAGAATCTGCTGGGTAGTTTTCGGATCGAGGGCGCTGGTTGCTTCGTCGCAAAGCAGCACCCTGGGATTGGTGGCCAGTGCCCGGGCGATGGCGATACGCTGTTGCTGCCCGCCGGAAAGCTGCGCCGGATAGGCCCCCGCCTTGTCCGGCAGGCCGACCGTCTCCAGCAGCTCCCTGGCACGGGTTTCGGCTTTCGCCTTGGGCGTCCCCGTCAGCTCCAACGGAAAGCAAACGTTTTTCAGACAGGTACGCTGCATCAGCAGATTAAAATTCTGGAAAATCATCGTCACGCCGCGCCGCACCTGGCGCAGATCCTTTTCCGACAGGGTGCCGACATCGGTCCCGTCGATGGTCACGCTGCCTTCCGTGGGCCGCTCGAGCATGTTGATGCAGCGAACAAGGGTGCTCTTGCCCGCGCCGCTCATGCCGATGATCCCGTAAATATCGCCGTCGTCCATGGTGATGTCGATATGCTTCAGGGCGTGAACCTCGCGGTCCGCCGTCTCGAAGGTTTTCGACAGATTTTTGATCGCAATCATTGCTTTTCTCCTCATCAACCCAATCGCGCGATGCACGCGAGTGCGCCCGCTGTGCGGCCTCGGCGCGATGCTGTCAAACGCAGGTAATAAAATGCGCCGGTCTGCCCATGAGCAGCCGACGCATATATTATACCGATTCCCGAATGTCTTTTCAAAACTTTTTCAGATGCGCTGCCCGCTTATTTGAGCGCGTTCAGCGAATCCTGCTTGCCGCCGTAAAGACCCATGGGCTCCACGTGAATGGCCCCCGCCGAGACGATCGCCGTCTTGTTTTCTTTATTGAAATCGTCGAGATAAGGCTTATGCTGGAAATAATTGGCGTCCATTTCGCCGCTGTTCACGACGTTGTTGGGCTGCACGTAGTCGGTGAATTCCTTCACGCTCAGGGTCACGCCCTTTTTCGATAAGATCTTCTTGGCCTGGGCCAGAATTTCGGCATGCGGGGTCGGCGAAGCGGCCACCGTAATCGTCCGGCCCTTGAGCGCCGCATAGTCCACCGTGCTGTCGTAACCGTTTCCCGGGTTTTTCACCGTCGAAACGATGGCACCCTTGTATTTCGTCTTGATATAATCCGCAACCTGTTTGCTTTCGAGGGCGGCGACCAAAGCCTTGGTCTTCGCGGTCTTTTCGTTACCCTTCTTCACGGCAACGATATTCGCATAGGGCGAAGACGAGCCTTCCTGGGTCAGCGCATCCTTTTTCGGATCGAGTTTCGCTTCAATGGCGTAGTTCGAATTGATCACCGCGTAGTCCACATCCTTCAAAACGTTGGGCACCTGAGCTGCTTCCACTTCCTTGAATTTGATATGCTTCGGGTTGCTCTTGATGTCTTTAATGGTGGCCTGGATGCCGGCGTCTTTCTTGAGGGTGATATAACCCTTATCCTGCAAAAGCAGCAGCGCCCGGGCTTCGTTGGTGGTGTCGTTGGGCACCGCGATGGTCAGTTCTTTGTTTCCGCCGCAGGCTGTGAGCCCGAGTCCGACCAATACAATGGCCGCTGTCAATGCCAGTGCCGCCAATGCTTTTTTGCCAAATAATTTTTTCATCAATGCTCCTCCATTTGAAATTTTATTTTTTAACCTTTAATCCTATGATATGAACAGCACATTCGCTGATTTTTAATATTGGTGGCAACCAAAATCGTCGTGTGCATGGCTTCCTCCTCCATTGAATCCGTGGTTTATCCATTTGTTAACTATGTTTTAAACTATAAAACATTCCGCTGCTCCTGTCAAGCTTTTATTAAGTTTTTCTTGTCCCCCTTTTTTGAGCTTTCTATTCATGTCAGCTTTGCCGCGGGATCATTTCTTTGCCGTCGCCGAATCGCATAAAAAAGACAGCCTGCCGAAGCAAGCTGTCCTGTGAAAAACGGCTTCATTCTTCCCATGCGCGCTGTGCCAAGGCTGCCGTTAATATGGCGGCATGGTCAAAGGCCAAATCCTGAAAGGCCATCGCTGCATCGCCGCGATGCAGAGTTTTCCCCGCCGCGTCGATCCGCCACCAGGCGGCGGCCGCCGCATCGTCTCCGGCCCGGGGAATAACCGCCGCTTTCCGGACGCGGCTGCCATAGGCCGCCGAGATGGTCCAACCCCGGGGATCCCGGTCCGGCTCCGAAAAGACGCCGATTAAGGTGAGCGGCAATCCGGTCAGGCCGGTTTCCTCGAAAAGCTCCCGGGCCGCCGTCTGCGCCAACGGCTCATCCGGATTGGCAAAGCCGCCGGGCAGCGCCCAGCGCCCTAAAAAAGGATGGCCGCCCCGCCGCACCAAAAGCACCTCGTCTTGATCGCCTAGAATCACAATATCTGCAGTGACCGCCGGCTTGGGGTAGCGGTCCGGGTCGTAGGCCGCCAAAAATTCGGCTTCCGTCAGTCCCTGCCTGTCCCGCCGTTCAATCATCGTTAAAAATTGACCTCGGTGTCGTAATAGCAGCATTTGAGCAGCGCTTCCATCTCTTCCTGGGACGGCTGGCGCGGGCTCGAGGGCGTGCAGGCATCCGCAATGGCATTCTTCGCGATTTCCGGCAGGCGTTCCAGAAATACGGCTTCCGGCACGAAGCCCTGTTCCGCCGGATAAGCGTCGGCGCCGTAAGTGCCGATCCCGTGGGGAATGTTCAGCGCGTCGCTCATAGCCCGCAGCTCGGCAATCAGGCTCGCCACCTTTTCGTCGTCGTCTTTGCCGGCCAGCCCCATCGTGTCCGCAATGCGGCCGTAACGCGCCTTCGTCGCCGGATCCGCCGCATTAAAGGCCACTACCTTGGGCAGATACATGGCGTTGGCCGCCCCGTGAATGATGTGGGCCCCGTGATCCGCAAAGGCCGCGCCGGTTTTATGCGCCATGGAATGGACGATGCCCAGCAGCGCGTTAGAGAACGCCATGCCGGCCAGGCACTGGGCGTCGTGCATGACGGCGCGGGCCTGCTGATCCCCGTTGTAAGAAGCGATCAGATGACTGTGCACCAATTCGATAGCGTAAAGCGCCAGCCCGTCGGAATAAGCGCTGTTCGCCGTGGAAACATAAGCCTCGATGGCGTGGGTCAGGGCATCCATTCCGGTGTGGGCCACCTGCTTTTGAGGCAGCGCCGCCACCAGCGCCGCATCGACAATGGCAATATCCGGCGTGATTTCGTAATCGGCGATGGGATATTTAATGCCCTTGCTGTAATCCGTGATAATGGAAAACGCCGTGACTTCCGTCGCCGTGCCGGAAGTGGATGGAATCGCCGCAAAATGCGCTTTCCGGCGCAGCTTTGGCAGGGGTTTCTGCATGTCTTCAAAGGTGATGTCCGGCACTTCGTATTTAATCCACATGGCCTTGGCCGCGTCGATGACGGAGCCGCCCCCCATGGCTACAATCCAGTCCGGTTTAAAATCCAGCATGGCCTGGGCGCCCTGCATCACCGTTTCGATGGAGGGATCCGCCTCGATGCCTTCATAAACGCTGATCGCAAAGCCGGCCTCCACTAAATAATCACAGGCCTGCTGTAAAAAGCCGCCGCGCTTCATCGAGCCGCCGCCTACCAGCACCATGGCCTTGCTGCCTTTGAGTTCTTTTAAAACGGCCAATGCGCCTTCGCCATGATATAAATCTCTGGGCAATGTAAATCGCTGCATAATTGTCCTCCTTTGATCATCCGCCTCCATTTCACTGACTAATGAACGGCTTGATTGTTTGTTAATAGATTAACATGTTCGATGGGTTTTTTCAATGTTTTTCCAAATGCAGCCGCTTCATTTGAGGAAATTTAAAGAATTGATCAGACCAAAAAAATTCGGCCTGTTCGTACTTGGCTTTGTCTGTGCCGCCCACTCTCTGATATCGTCGTGTCCTCAAAATCGCCGTAGTGGCGTTTGCCGCCTACAGCTGCGCTTTGACCTGCTTCAGTTCTTCCTTGGCGGTTGCTGATTCTTTTTTAAGGCGGCAACGGCGATGGCAACGGCGATATGGCGGCAAAAAGGCTTTATTTGCAACGCTTGGCCATCCTCATGCCGGAAGCCTTGATGCCTTCCGACACATCGTCACTGTCGATACGGCCATGAAGCTCGGCTGCAACCATTCGGCTTGAGCTCGGCGCCCCCAAGGACAACGCGCGCGTCCTCCTCCGCAAGATGATCAGAACGGCAAGCTCGGCGGCAAGACAGACGAGGGCTTCTTTAACTGCAGCAAATAATTCCGGCAGTTTCAACCGGGATGGAAAAGCAGAGCGCGCCTTTGAATCGAACAAAAAAGAGCAGACGCCTCAAAAGCTCCGCTCATGGAAACCGGGCAACTGATGCTGGCCAGGATACTATTTTTCTTTTGAAAAACAATCATAAGGCGCTGTGCAGTCAAAAACAAATCCTTTATCCTTCAAATTCGGAATTGCGTCAATGTGACGGAACGCTTTTTCCGCGTCATCTGTAAACCCGCTGTGAGCGGTAAAAACATACTTCACCTGCGACAAATCGATCCGCCTCTTAAGACGCTTAAGCGATTGAATATTCATCGTGCTGTCATCATTAAAGAGAGCGAAAAAGCACCAGCCGCCCTCCTGATTGAGCGCGATGGCATCACCCGTAAAAAGCATCAAATCGTCGATGAGATAGCAAAGATGTCCCCGCGTGTGCCCGGGTACCAGATAGGCTTGAACTTTGATATCGCCGATCCGAACGACCGCTTCATCCTCGAGCAGACGATATCCGCGCTTTATTGTCACGGAATTTTTAAAGCCGAAGGGGCCTATTTTCTTACGATGATAAGTATTTTTCAGATAATTTTCTTCGATTTTCCCGAGATAGACCCTCGCGCTGCCGAAATGATTTTTTTGTCCGATATCGAGCCCGCCCGCATGGTCGGGATCGACATGGGTAAGAAACAGCGCTTCCGTTTTTTCGGGGCTTACGCCTATCCCCTCGCACACCGTCGGAAAGCCCTCATGGCTCTGATATCCCGCATCGACGGCTATCTGCGTGTCACCCTTGCGTATAAAAAAGAGATTGACGTCATTTTCCCGGACACAGCTTACCGTAATCGGTGAGCGCACCCGTTTCCTCGGGGTGAAGCGCCCCCTTTCCCCGATACAGCCTCGGAACGATGCGAACCGCAAAATAATCCATGATATTCATACCGCAACCACTCCTTCCCTATAACGGCGCGCCAAGCATACACGCAGCGGCCGTCGGCTATTCTACGGTTTTTAACGATTCGACCATATCCACCCTTTTAACCTTTCTGAAGACAATCAGGTCGATCAGCATAGAAAAACAAATAACGCTGCCGACAACCGGCAAAAATGCCCTCCCGTTATTGTCGGCGTCCACTCCATGCTGTCCATAGAAACAACGCCGATAGCGGAATTCCTCTTTGTACACCTAATTATAGGCGCTGTACAGTAAATCCCAAACACCGAGACCGGCAACCATCAGCACCACGCTTCCGATAATGGCGATGATACTCATCGCAGTGCGCACCGGATGTATTTTCATGCTCCGAATTGTCCATATGACGTCAAAGGAATGCTTTGTCCTTTTTTGCTTCTTGCCTATATCCGACTTCTTCTCCATCACACCGTGTATCGTAAACGACGGATTGTCTTTTACGGCCTTTCTTGTCGTGACGACGACGGCCGCCATGCATATCAGAATCATCAGCAGAATTAACAAAATACTGTCGGCGCCGGCGCGCTTATCCCAGGTCGGCAGGGTCAAAGTGGATTTTTTAATTGCCATAACCAAATCTGCGACTACGGAATATCCCGCCGCCATTCCGATTATGCTTCCGAGTGCGGCCGTGAAATAACCGTGCAGCCCGTAATGCAGGTAAATCTGCCTCGTAGAAGCCCAGAGATTTTAACGTCCCGATCTGAACGATCTGCTTGCTGATCAATCGGCTCATCGTCGCATAAATCGACCAAATGGATCAGAATAAAAACGAATGAAAACAGCACGGCCATCTTTCTTATCTGGGCAATTTCTTCGTCGACCTGATTTACAGACACCTTGTCCTCTTTTATCGTAAGGGAAAAAAGCCCCGCCCATGATAGCCTCAACCTCCCGTTGGAGCTTTTCTTCGGATACGGCTTTGCCGGATAAGGCTATTCTTATCTGATTATAGGAAACGCCTCCCATTATTTTTTAGCGTATTTTTCGCTCATATAACCGTATCCGTGGCGGACATGGTCCGGAACAGTCTCCGAATAAGCCGTGACAAAATAGATATTTTCGGCATCAAGCACCGTTCCCAATATTTTCACCCGATGCTCGGCGCCGTCGTATGCTATTGAAATTTCATCTCCCGCTCTCAGCCCGTTTGCCCTTGCATAATCCTCGTCAATCCAGAGACCCTCCGCATCCTCCTTTAAGCGCTCCCCGCTTCTGATAGGCGGATTGAGCACCTTTTTGGTGCTTTGCTTAAAAGAATGAACGTAAAGATCCGATTGATTGCGATCGATGACGGCGTTATATTTAACCAGCATCGCGCCTTCGGCTTCGCGCACATACGGCAGCTTCCTGATTTTGTCCGTGACGCTGTCCTCGATATGCGTGCCGGCGACATAGGCATCTGCTGGTTTTGTCTCGTTTTTGTAATCGCGATAGACATGTTCCATGCTTGTCCATACGGCGCTCATGCCGCAGTAAACCGCGATCGACAGAGCGGCCACGGCAATAAACTGAAGCAGTCTGAAGAAATCCCGCCTGAATTTTTATTTAGATATCTCATTACCACACAACCTCCGCCCCCGGAACCGGATTCGGCTGATTGGCGACCTCATTGATTTTGCCGTCCCTTAGCCGGACCAATCTGTCCGCGGTCGGCGCTACGGCGGCATTGTGCGTCATCAGGACAACCGCATTCCCGTATTTTTACGCTAAGGACTGAAGCATGACCAGCACGCTTTTGCCGGTTTCGCTGTCAAGCGCCGCGGTGGGCTCATCGCAGAGAAGTAATTTTGGATTTTTGCAAATAGCTCTTGCGATGGATGCCCGCTGAAGCTCGCCGCCCGAAAGCTGCGACGGCAGATTATCCGCACGCGTCAGCAGCCCGACCGCTTCTAAAGCTTTCTCTGCGCCGATCGCATTCTCGGACAATTTGGAGACCATATCAACATTTTCGTAAGCCGTAAGCGTCGGGATAAGATTGTAAAACTGAAAGACAAAGCCGATATCCCGTCTTCTGTACAGCGTTCTTTCCTTTTCGGTCAGGCTCGATACGATTTTCTCGCCCACATCAATTTCCCTGCTTGTTATTTAATCCATTCCGCCCAAAAGGTTCAGAAAGGTCGATTTACCGGAGCCAGAGGGGCCTAAAATCACCGTGAACTGACCCTGCTCAATGTCCATGTCAACACAGTCAAGCGCCTTTATTATGTGATTTCCCGTGCGGTATTTCCTCGTTACCTTTCTAAAACGAATAAAGCTCATATCTCGATCCTTTCTCCGTCTGTATTTAATCCGGCGCTCTTATGCGACAATCAACGGAATAAAAACGAACTATTGCTCATGTTTATTGTCTATTGTTGCACGCCGACGACGATTTGTCGATAGAATATGAGCTATTGCTCGCATTATATCGACCGCCGTATTTTTATATGGCATAATCAGACTGATATTTGACAATTTGTGATAAAATCAAAGAAATTGTTGCTACTGTCTGCGTAAAATAACAGAGGTTTAATAAATGCACTCAGAAAAAACCCGCATACCAAAACAAAAAAGAAGCATCGCAAGAAAAAGGCTCATAAAAAAAACAGCTCTGAGGCTGTTCTCGGAAAAGGGCTATTCAAATGTAAGCACTAACGAAATCGCAAAAGCGGCCAACGTTTCTATCGGCTCATTATACAGCTATTTCCCCAATTAAGAAAGAAATCTACGACGAGCTGGTCGATGATTTATATTCGGATGTTTTAGAAAAAATTATCCCGGAGGATATTTCCCGGCTCTCTCCGCTTGCGCTGATAAAAAAATATATTTTTTCCGTCATGGAAAGCCACAAATATTTAACTCCGTTTCAAAAGGAAGTTACGTCTTTATCGTATCAAAGCGATGATTTTCGCCGGTTGGAAAATCCATACCGTACATTTGCAATAAATAAAATATTGTCTTTGCTCGAGTTTTATAAGTCAAGTCTCAAGATAAAGGATCTTTCTACCGCCGCGTTCATGATTCATACGAGCATTGAAGCCATTGTTCACGAGCTTTCGTTCTTCCCCGGCGAAGCGCATGATGAGGAAAAGGTCATAAGCGAATTTGCCGAAATGCTGTATAACTATTTATTCAAGGCCCCCGCTCCCCGAGATGATTAAGATAAAATACTTCGTCCGCCGCAAAAAGGAACTTGGTTTCTTCCCCGGCTTTCAAATCCGCAAAGGCTTTTTCGATATCCGCGTCCTGGTTTTTCGATGCTTTCAGGGCATCCATATCCATAAACGGCGAAACCGCCTTGATCGCCCGCGCGCCGGCCTTTTTGGCTGCGGCTTCAAACTTACTGTTGAACGCGTAATCATCCTGAATCTTCTGCTTGTCGGCTTCGGCTTGTTCGTACTTGGCTTTGTAATCTGCCACCTGTTCTTTGATCTCGTCATAGTCCTTAAAGCCGTCGATGGTGGCGTTGGCCGTCTTAAGCTGCTCCTGGGTCTGCTTGAGTTCTTCCTTGGTGGTCGTCAGCTCTTCTGTTGCCGCCTCTTTTGCCGCGTTAATATCCTTGCCGTTTTCGGCCATGATCTTGTCGATCACGTCCTTTTCCAAACCGAGACCTGTCAAAAATTCTGTTTTCATCTGCGTTCTCCTTTCGCATATAGGTGTTATTAGGGCCTTTACCAATGCCCGCGACGGAACTGTTTTAGGACTGATTCCGCTGTCCAGGCAATAAAAAAACGCCCGTCGGCGTTTGATTATTCAAAATCTGAGTACTAAAAAAGCACCCGAAGGTGCTTTAGAATTTACACTTTACGAAATCCGTCTCTTATCTTGGACATCAAATTTAAAATTATCAATATCGAAATCTAAACCATACGCTTTAATATCTTCTCCGCGCACGGTAAGCTCATTCTTAATAACATCCAGCATTTCAGTATATGCCAACCGTTTGCCTTGATAGAACAGATTCTGAGGCTCTTTTTCAACCGCACTTTTAGCATCCACTGCGTAATCAAGGATTCGTGAAACAATGTAGGCAATACCATCTTTTGTCAATAGATTGTTGTCCTTCATTCTTTTTTCCTCCTCTTGAGCTCTACTCTGCGATCAGAACCCCCTTTTTCAAAGGCCCTAATCTCTTTTCTCCAATGCTCTAATCTTCCTTGCCGCACAATCTCAGGGACTTGGTCCCAATCTTCATAAATGG
Source organism: Pseudoramibacter faecis (assembly GCF_036289405.1). NCBI lineage: Bacteria > Bacillati > Bacillota > Clostridia > Eubacteriales > Eubacteriaceae > Pseudoramibacter > Pseudoramibacter faecis. Next base: position 55,389 of record NZ_JAYFFI010000006.1, read on the forward strand.
CTGCAGGATTTTGAATTTTCTTTTCATGCTTTGCGATCTCCTCTTCCAAGGATTTTATTCCCTTTTTGAGGTTTTTATCTGTTTGTTTACTGAGGCCTTTTTCCTCGGCAAATAACTGAAGATTCATTTGGATTGGCCCCGCTTCTCTTGTTACTATTATAGCACTTTTTCCCGGTTTTGCAACGCGTTTCGCGTACATGTTCACGTCGAGCCCATCCTGATAAATCCGAGCGCGCTGCATCGGCAGCTCCATGGCCTTACTGAAGTTCTTATACTGGCCATAAGTCACCTGGTATTTGATCTTCTTGTTTAAGATCGTATCCGGATCGGCGCCGCCCTTTTCCAGCAGATGCACGTCTCGGCGGTATTTGCGCAGTGTCGTCTCCAGCTTGCGCTGGTGCTGCAAGGCCTCATACTTGTTATAAGACTTGCCATCGTACTCCCGCGGTCTGGCATCTTCCTCGCGGATACGGTCCAGATCGTCGTCACTGTATCGCCGGACCGATATGCCGGGGATGAACGGATCATAACTGTGATAACAGTTAATCCCCAAAAGCCCGGCAGCCGTATCCAGCCCGCAAACGCTGTACAGCTCTGCTCGGCTGTACACCCGTCCCTGCCACTCAGCATGGGACGGACGGGCCCCGCCATGAGCGGAAACCTCGAAATAATCGGTGCCCAGCTCAGCGGCGACCTGCTCAGCGTTATAGCGCTGCACCTGGCTGTATCCGGTCATCAGGGCCCGCCGAACGGCCACTTCGATGCGGTTGCTGTGCCCCGTGGCATAATCCACGGACCGTAGCCCGCTTTTGGTCATCGTGTTAATGGTCCGCTCCAGCACCGTGTTATAGCTAAACGCCCCGCTGACAATGTCCATCATCGCGTCATCAAGGGTTTGGGTATAAAATTCCTGCAAGCGTTGCACGTTGACTTTGCCCAGCGGCCCCTTGGTCGCAAAGCCCAAAGACTGAGTAATGCTTTGGAAGGTGCCATGCGTTTGCCGGGTCACCGCTTGGATCAGGCTTTGCAGCTCGGCGTTTTCCGCAAAGGGTGTTTGCTTTAATCCGCTGAGTTGATAGGCTCTGGCATGCTGATTGTACTCCGCATAAACCTCATCGCTGAGGATGCGATTGGCCTCTTTCTGGCCAACTCCCAGTGCTTCGGCAATCCACTTCTTGAGATTGCGCTCGCTGATCCCCAGCTGTGCCAGTCGGGGATCACCCCCGCGTATGCGGGAAAGACTTTAACAACGCAGCGGGGGACGTCGTTGCCCGAGGATCACCCCCGCGTATGCGGGAAAGACACCTTAAAAGGGCTCTTTTCTGGGGAAAATGCGGGATCACCCCCGCGTATGCGGGAAAGACAATGACCGGCGCTACCGGAAAAGAAGCCGCAAAGGATCACCCCCGCGTATGCGGGAAAGACGGATCAAAGACCTAAAGGCAGAAAGCACCGCCAGGATCACCCCCGCGTATGCGGGAAAGACGTAGCTTATAGCGGCGGAAAGGACAGCGACGTAGGATCACCCCCGCGTATGCGGGAAAGACATCATAGTTTCTCTTCACGCTTTCGTGCTATAAGGATCACCCCCGCGTATGCGGAAAAGACACAGGAGGAAACGATGAAGAAACATAAACAATAGGATCACCCCCGCGTATGCGGGAAAGACTGAGGTGGGCGATACTTCGTGAATACTTTTTTAGGATCACCCCCGCGTATGCGGGAAAGACTTCACCCCGCGGCGGGAAAGGACGGCCGCGTCGGGATCACCCCCGCGTATGCGGGAAAGACGAATCGCCATCGCGATTGCGATATTAGGCTTTGGGATCACCCCCGCGTATGCGGGAAAGACTCATCCTCCCGAACGCTTGCGAAACAAAGCTTAGGATCACCCCCGCGTATGCGGGAAAGACTATGGGGATGAAGCTCGGCGTGACAAAAGAATAGGATCACCCCCGCGTATGCGGGAAAGACTTTATGAGGCGGCAAATTACTTGAAAGGACCTGGGATCACCCCCGCGTATGCGGGAAAGACTTTTTTGTACCATCTTCAATTGCGATGATTTTAGGATCACCCCCGCGTATGCGGGAAAGACGTATATGCAACAATTAGAAAAGGCCGGCGGTCAGGATCACCCCCGCGTATGCGGGAAAGACAGTAATAGATCCCCCATTTTAAGCCATTCCTCTAATCCCCCTCAGCGAAATTTCTTCACTTTTGTCGAAAGCGCATAGATCAGTTTCGCATCCGCCAGCGCACGGTGCGGCACCTCTTCATTGATCCCGTAAGATTGCAGTGACGTCTCGAACTTATAATTCCCCTGAAACATTTTTTCTTTTTTAACGACTCCCATTAGATCATACACCTTATGATGTAGCGGGTCCATATCCATTCGGCGCAAAGTTTGATTGATAAATTGAACATCAAAATCGACATGGTACCCGACGAGATCATCGCTGCCGATAAAAGCCAGAAACGCTTTGATCGCTTCGGCTTCTGTCCGGCCGCCATCAGCCAGCATCGCATCCGTGATGCCGGTGAGCTCGGTGATTTTTTTCGGCAGCGCCCGGGGATGCACGATCAACTGTTCGAAGGTCGACACGGTTTGCCCGTCGACCTTCACGGCGCCGATCTCGATGATTCGGTTCTTTGCCGCGTCGAGGCCATCCGTTTCCAGATCGATCACCACATAGGGCTTAGGGGCCGCGCGCTGCTTTTCTCCCGGCGCCAATCGACGCGCCCGACGCATCTTGGATGCCCGGCTGAAACCTGGCCGAAGGGTATCGGGTTTCCCCGCACGTTCGGGCGTCGGCATCATCACCAGCGGGATCCCGTCGCAGTCGATCACCTCCCGGGCGCCACCGCTCGTTTGAAAAGCATAGCCGATTTCGTTGCGCGCCGGATAGGCCAGCGTCGCTTCGCCGACGCCGGCTGCCTCCTGCACGCGCTGCCAGAGCAATTCCCGAATTCTGACATTGAAATTGCCTACGAACACACCGGTCGCGATCTCCTGCATCCACTTGGAGAGATCGCCCCGAAGGGAGATCGGCACGTTTTTCACGGTGATGATGGTCAGGGGCATGGCGGTGCCTCGCTGTAATTCACGCCGTGGGCCACCAGGCCCGCTTTATCGTCCCAGAGGCTGATCGGCGCCGCGGTGATCTGCTCGTCCGCCGGGATGGCCAACAGCTGCTGCAAATCCCGAACCATGCGCGTCATCAATTGGCCATCGACAAAGGCGTCCCGCACTCGCCGCCGGGTGATTCGCCCGATGTCCTGACCCGCTTCATAAGCCGCCGCCACTTGGAACGCGATCGGGATGGTCGTCTCGGCTTTATACAAATCGGCCACGTCATACACGAAGGAGCGATCGTGCCCGGTGTGCACAAAGCCGAGGCCGGCCGACAGCCCCAGAGCCGCCACCACGCTGTACGCCAGGCCATACAGCGCCACGTTGGCCGCGGACAATGCCTGATTCACCGGGTCGCCGCCCTCAAAATTTTCCGGATTGTAGTCTCGCCGTTTCCAAGGCACATGGTATTCTTGGGACAGCCTGCGATACGTCCTTCGAACCCGGGCGCCTTCGTGAGAGCGCAGCTGCTGCATGGTCAGCGCAGACACATCTTCGTCCGGAAAGCGCATTTGATACATCTGTCTGGCCACGGCCAGCCGGCTTCTGGTATTGCTGACCAGCCCCGCCTGCTTTACGAGAAAGCGGGTGGTGCGGGCCAGCGAGCGGCCGTGGGCGTATTGCCGCACGCCCCGCTCGCCCACCCAGATCATCGCCGTTCCGGTATCGCCCAACAGCTCCACCGCGCGGTGGCTGATGTCTGTGCCCGGCCCCAACAAGAGCACGCCGATCATCGCCGCCGGGATGCGGACGATGCCCCGGCTCTCCGCCACGGTGATGGCGCTGTCCTGGCGGTTCACTTTCGCGTGTTCGATATAAATAAAACTGACCCGGTCTTCGATGCGCGGCAGCTCGGGCAGTTCCGCTTTTTTCGCACCGGCCATACGGCTCACGGCCGGGCCTCCGGAATCACCGTCATCAGCCCGAAGCCATAGGCCTTCTTTCGGCCGATGCCCTCGGTCAGCGTCCGGCGAAACTGCGCCACGTCGATCACTTCAAGCATTCCCTCATAGCTCGCCCTGGCCAGGCGGATATTTTCCCCGCCTTTTTTGAGCAGGGCGAAACCGCGATCGGTGATGGTGAAGTTGTCTGCCTCCAGAGTGAAGCCGTTCTTTTCCGCCCGTTTGAACAAATATTTCATTTCCGCGTCGACCGTTCCGCAAGGAATGACCCTTCCCCGCTTTTTTCCGGAGTGCATGACGGACGCCACCGGATTAAGCGTCGCCCGAAAGCGCAGCCGCTGTCCGGCGGCCAATCGGTCCAAAAGCGGCGCGTAATCTCGACACGCGGCCGATCCCGCCACGCCGTATTTTTCCAGAGCAGAAAGAGCTGGCGGTGTCGGGCTGACCACCAGCAAATAGGGCGCGCCCTGCAGGCGATCGATGCGCCAAAGCTTGCGGCTTCTTTCGGCTTTCGGTTGATCTCTTTCTTCCGGAAAGCTGTCCTCCACCCAGGCGTGGTACGCGCCGAGATGAGAAAGTTCCCGCAGCTTTTTTCGATTTTCCGTGTCGATCGCCACCCGCGACATAAACATCTCACACACCTCCCAACGCGGCAAAGGCATCGTGCCCGGCGGCAGCCATCTCGGGCATATCCAAAGTGACTTGGGTGCGCGCTTCATTCCTGAAGCGATGGCGGCGATTGCTTTGCGAAAAGGAGATCACCTCGTCCCTGCGCATCTGCCGGCCCTTAGGCGAAGCGACCAACGCTGCATCCGCAAAAACTTCGAGCTTTGCGGCTTTGGCATCCGGATGCTCCCGGACGTAGCGCCGACGATACCAATCCGCCGCCTGCCAGGGCAGCTGATTGAGCGCGCTCAGCACATCGGCATCCGCCACGTCCAGCAGCAGATCCGCCGGCACCGGGCACGAGCGCCGCCCCATGAAAGGCTGAAAATACGGCGCGCGCAGTGCGTCGGCAATGGCCGAGACCCACGCGCCATCCTCATGGCCGACCGCCGCGACAAACAGTGCGTCTTCAAGATAATAGCGGGTCGTCGTATAGGTATGTTCAACCGCGTCTTCCTTCTTAAGATTTTTCTTGGCCGCAATTTGGTAGTCCTTCGCCAGACGCCCGGGCTGATCCACCCGCACGGCGAAGTGCAGGGCGCCCAGCTTTTGAATCTGCTCATCTTCCTCGCGCCGGTAGCCGAAGGCCGCCGCGATCAGGCCGATCACCGCGCTTTTGGCAGGATGCCGATCGGTGTGGCGCGTCTCGAAATGCGCATCGGTGCCCCAGGCTTGCAGTGGCCCGGCGAGCTTTAACAAAATGGTCTTCATCGTTTTAACGGCTTTCCTGAAATAACTGATCTACCAGGTCATTCAATAACTCAGAATCTGTATTTTCTTTCACCCCATCCATGTTCAATGCTTTGCCATCTTTCGTTATATACAAGGTGAAAAGCGGATCTTGAACAAATCTTTTAACCTGATTGTATTCCTCGACCAGCCGCTTAACAGATTCTTTAGCATAGCCATCTCCACAGGATTTAACAGGATTTTCAAAAGCTGTCACCAGGCTCACCGGGCGATCCTCTCTCAGGGTAATCATCAAAACTTCCGGAATCGTTTGATTGGCAAAAGAATGGATATTCCCGGTTGGCATTGATTTAATAAACGCCTCAATAAAACGTCTTGCTCCGTCTATTGCCTGCTGTTCGCTCCCCAATTGATTCGCCAATTCATGCAATGCCACATTGGCATAGCGGTACAATGTCGATGAATTGAATTCCTTTGATTCAATCATGCCCGCGCCTTGAATACCTTCCTCTTCTTTAACGTCATCCACTGCCGTGAAATAATCGAACTCCGTCTGCACAGCATGCGTTGAAATGGCATGGGCCACCTGGGCCGAGGCATCGATATTTAAATCTGTGTTTTCCGCCACCATCCGCCCAAAAAGAGCTAAATCGATGCCTGGATCTTTATTAAATTTTTCTACTATGTCCTTTTTAGTGTCTGTTTTCTCTTTTCCTTTTAATTTTTTTCCAGATAGTTCTAATGCTTTTTTTGCCAAGCCCTTTACTTGCTTTTCGCTAATGAACTGCAAAACAGTTGCTTTATCATAAGGATCGTCCTTTTTCTTTTTCCCAGTTAACTTAATCTCTAAAAGATCATAAATATTCTTTGAATACTTGATAGCCTCTTCTTCTGATAACGACGGATCTATTATCTGAATTTGTTTCACAATTAATTTCACAACATCAAAAGTTCGTTTGCTTTCCTTTAAAAAACTATCGCGCATTGCCTTTTTCCACGCCTGGGAACTGACTCGCGCCCGGGTCACCCCGCCGTATTGCGCAGTCTTGGGGCTGCCGGTATCGTCCCGATTGATGTTCGACGGCGGCAGTGTCTGAATGGCGTGAATATCTAAAAATAAGCGCTTATTCTGCATGGCTTGCTTCCTCCTGTTTCGTTTCTTTGTCATCTTGATTCATTCGATAATAGGCGGTGGCCCAGCGCAGCTTCACCTGTTGATCACTGCCCCGCTGAAACCAAAACAAATCCTCGGCCAGCTGGGGAAAATCGATCGCCCTGACGCCGGCGGCCTTCGCCAATTTGATCAGCTGCCGCAAATGATAGGCCAGCTCGTCAAAAGACTCCGCCGTTAGCATCGCGTTAAACCGCCGGTCCAAGGCCTTTTCGTTTGCATCGCTGCGCAGGGTTCTAAGCGATGCGCCCATATTGAGCCGTTGCCGCTTTTCATTTGCTTCCGCCGGTTTATCGCTCTCCGGCAAGCCGGAAACCCGGCGGCTCCCCTGCTGGCACAAGGCGTAAAACTGCAGCGCGGCAAAAACGGCATTTTCTTCCGCCGTCGGCTCGCCGCTGCTTGACAGCATGGATTCGGGCATCTGCGCGAGCAGCATGGGCCACACGGCCTGCGCCTCGGCAAAGGATTGCCCCGCCGAGCGCCGAAGCTCGGCCAACGCCGCTTTCGCCGTTCCTGACTCCCGCTGGCTTTCAAACCTGTGAATGATTTCAGCCGTTACACGATCGACATCTTTGGCGCTGCCTGTTGTATCTTGAATGATCATAGGCTACCTCCTAATCTTATGAATACGGAATAAGTTGATTTAATTTGGCACAAAAACGATTATAGGCCGTCGCGATATTGATCACCCTGCTCTCTTTATCCTTTCCTTTTTTGCCTTTTATTTCAATCGTATGGCCTGCATAATCCAAATGGCTCCCCGATTCCAAAATCTGGCGCGCCTGCCACGACACTAATCTTTTAAGGCTTTCCTTCCAAATCTTGATCTGCGCATCCTTGTCGTCCTCCGGCCGAATCGCCTCAAGCCAATCGCGAAAGGGTCTATCAATTTCCGCATACATATCTTCTTTTTTGCTTTCAATATATGCTTTTCTTATCGCGTCAAGCCTTCCTTTTGAGTCCTCTCTCCCGATTTTCCTGACAGCAGCGACCTCTTGAATGTATGTTCGATAGACCTGTTCCACCACTTTTTTGGTGATAGCCACCGCTTCGTTAATCCGCACACACCAACCATCTTCGCTCTGATCGGTGACCACCATCTCATTCAGATTAAGCACGTCTACGATTTCATCCACCGGCGCCCGAGATCGTGGATCACCGTCATCTCGCATGCTCACCGCCCAAAGATGAACGATTCGGTTGCCAACCAAATCCCGAATCGCATCGTATTGATCCAAGATGCCCGGCCGTCTTTGCTTATCACTGGCCTTGTTCAAGGTGATTAATCCAAAAGATCGCCACATGGCTTGTTCCGGGGTGTGTTTACGGGGTGAACACGTTTGATCCCCTTTCTTTGGCGGCGTCTTCCACAAGGTCATCAGCTCCAAAACCTGCTCTTCGTGGATGATCTCCGGCACTTTAACCATATCCAGCCAAATATCTGCGCTTGCTTGTGTTTTCAGGTCGATCCGTATTGCCCGCGCCCAATTGGTATAAAGCTCTGCTAAATTATCCGGCTGCTCCCCGCGCAAAAGCTTATCCAAAAACGCTCCGATTTCAAATTCCCAGCAGGGTCTTTGCCGATGCCAAACATCCTTTTCCTCCGGATGGCAGAGCACCAAATTCATCATCAATGTCTCAAAAAGATTGTCTCCCGCCATGCAGATACCGCCAATATCGTATAACCATCCTTTAGACCAAGTTTCTTCACTCCCCTTTTTTCGAAATTTCCCTTTATCCCCTGTTCCAACATAGCCTTGTAGCATCATCAGCCATCGGGCCAGTTCTGCTGAGTCCATTACATCTTTTTCCAAATCGTTCTTAGGTGAAAAGAGAGCCTTTTTATTTCTGCTTTCAGAAATTAAGCGATTCATATTGCTTCCTGTAAAAAGTGTGCCATATTTTTCCGTCCCTTTCCACTTATCTGGTGGTTCCTTGTCATCCTTTTTCTTTTTCAACCCATACCGCTCAAAATCCTCCTCGCGCACCTGATAAAAGGGATAGGTCTCGTCAAACAGGTCAAACCGATCCCGCCACTTTTCGAGATAGGCCGTCACGATCTCGGGAAAGCGCCCGCGCCGCCAAAGCGTCTCCCAGGTCGCTGCCATGGTTTCTTCGTATTCGTCTTCCTCCAAATCGTCCTCGTCCACATCGTTCGTCTGCCGATCGCGTTCGTCCAGTTCCACAAAGGGATAGGACTCGCCATCCACATCAAACCGGGTGAACACCGTCGTGAGTACCGCGAGCAACAGCCGCAGCACCGCAAAATCCTGGGTAACCATCTCTCCCGCCAACCGCTGATAGCGGTGCGCCTCGCGAAACAGCGTCAAAAGAGACACCGTCTCTGCCCGGCCGCCGTCCGCCGGCATCACGGCGATCCACGGTTCGTCCAATAAATTAAATCGCCCCATTCACATGCCTCCCTGCTTTAAAGCTTTTGCAATCCATATGTTTCATTATAATATAAATCGATCCCATTGAGCTGAAAATAATTGCTTTCATCAAAAATAATCCCCAAACAGCCTTTAAGCCACGGCTGCTCCTGCCAGGAGAGCAAAAACTCACGATTGTATTGCTCCAGCTGGCGGATCAGTTGGTCGGCACCGATTGCCGCCACGATTCCATGGGGCAGCCGCAGCGTCTGCTGTGCAATTTTCTTCGCGATTTTTGCCTCACCGATGCGTCCGGAGACATCCTCGTTCTCTCCAAAGCAGGTGTAGCCGGTACCGCAGCGCCTGACTGCGATCACTTCAACCGTCTCCTGAATATCCCGCACCTGGGCAATGGCTCGTTCTTCACTTTCGCCCATATCAGGATTTTTCAACCAGCCGATTAAGGTATTTTTTTCCGGTTTGCATTTGAGTTTTGGCTTATCCAAACGAAACACATCCGCTTTTTGACTTTTATTCTTCTGCTTGGTTTGATTTTCCTGCCGACACGCCAAAGCTCTTTCCTGCAACGCCGGATCCGAAAAATCGACTGCCGCCGTGCCATACACCTGCTGCACCAGCGGCGAAATATCCTCGGGGATCCTCAGCGTTTCGGGCAAAAAATGTTGGGTGCGGATCAGCAGATCATCGCCGTATACCGCCGATGCGCCGCGCTCAAAATCCAACGCCGCGCTTTGGCCCATGACATAAAGCACCGGATTTCGATGCGCCTTTGGCCGATCGATAGCGTGGCGGTGCAGCCGCCCGATGCGCTGAATCAACAAATCCATCGGGCAAAGGTCGCTGATCAGCACGTCAAAGTCGATATCCAGCGACTGCTCCATCACCTGGGTGCCGACGATGATTTTGCGCTCCGGACGACGGGCCCCTTTGCCGATCATCTCGGTCAGTGCCTTTTCTTTGGCAATGCGCTCGGCGTCGATAAATTGGGAATGCAGCAGGGCCACATTGTCCTCCCCAAAGCGCTCGGCACAAGTTCGCGCGATGGTCTGCGCCCGCTTGACGGTATTCACAATAACGCCGACCACCCCGCCGTCCGCTGTCAAATCGGCGATCTTGTCATAGAGGTCGTCTTCCGCCAGATCTTCAATTGCCACTTGCTTCGGGTTCTCCACTTCAAAATCGGCCAGCTGCTTGATCTCGGCACCGTCGGAATAGGTCAGCAGGGGATAGGCCTGAGATGTCAGTAGGGCGTCGTACTTTTTTTCAAATGCCTTTTTGGGAATTGGCAGGCCTCGTCCATAAAGATATTCGGCAATCAACGCCTGCCGGCTGACCGCCGGGAGCGTGGCCGAGAGCAAAATCACCGGCACGCCGTAGGCCCCCATCCAGCGAAGGGCCTCCTTCAAATATTGCCCCATATAAACATCGTAGGCATGCACCTCGTCGATCACCACTACTTTTTTGCTAAACCCCAGATGGCGCAGCGCCAGATGCTTTTGCTTGAGGGCGGTGAGCAAAAAATGATCCACCGTACCCACGACCACATCGTCCAGCTGGGCCGTCTTGCGCCCGGAAAACCATTCGTTGGCAAAGACGCCGCCCTGGCCGTCCGCGTCGGTATCCGCCCCTTCTTCTGAGCCGTCATTCAGTGCCGATTGGCCGTGCATCAAATCGGGCCATTGCTTTCGGGCCAGGGCCGCCTGCAGCGGATTGAGGGCCGCTTTCCCATGGGCAAGCCGCAGCGACACCGCCTTTTCGTCCCCTGCTGCCGTGACCTTCTCGAGCCAATCTTTCACCCGGGGAAAGATCCCGTTGGAGGTCGCCTGGGTCGGCAGGCCGAAAAACAGCCCGCTTCGCCCCGTTTTGGCCGCCATCTGCTCGGCCATGGCCAGGGCCGCTTCGGTTTTTCCGCAGCCCATCGGCGCCTCGAGGATGGCAATCCCCGGCGAGAGAACCGAATTCATCGCCGCGTAAACCCTTTGCTGCAGGACCCGCGGATCGAATCCAAACCGCGCCTGATACAAGGCCGTGGCATCCGCATCCGGCTGAAAGGTCAACGGCCGGTTTTTAAACCATCGCTCAAAGCCCTCCTGCAGCCGCGCCGCCGGATCCGCCGCATCGGTTTCTCCCAGCGAAAGCAGCGGGAAGTAGCGCTCGTTGCTGGCGATCCAGTCCGCCATGATCAGCAGTCCCGACAACAGCACCTGCCCCGGCTGGCACACCCGCGGCAGCGTCTCCATCGTTAGACCGCTCGCCTGCAGGGCATCGGCCAAAATCTGCTGCTGCACCCTCTGCCATTTTTGATGCACCGGGGACCGGGAATTCTCCACCTGATAATAGTTGGCCGAATACCCGTTTAATTGATCCCGAACGTCTTTCTCGCTATCCACCGGCTTGCCGTGATGCGCCCCCACGATTGAGGCGATGTCGGGACGAATCCCCGCTTCGTTCAAAATCACCTGCCCCGCCAGCGCGTGATGGCTCGCCCTCGGCGAGGACGGCGGCAGCATGCTGAGCACCCCAAAGCCGGCGCGCTCCAGCCTTTCGAGCAAGCGCTGATCTAAATCCTCAGCATTGGCGTATCCCTGCTGGGTTTGGAAGGCCGGCGTGGCCTTCCCGATATCGTGAGCGGCCCCCAAAAAGCACACCAGCGCCCGCGCCCGCTCTTCATCGGGCTCATCCAGCGAGCGACTGATCTGCCGCCGCACGCCGCCGCTCAGCCAATGGTCCCACAAAAGCCCGGCCACCTGCATCGTGTCCCGCAGATGCACCGGCAGCGGCAGCCAATAAAACGCGCCCTCTTTATCCTGCTTTTTCGCCCATAACCATTGATCATCTGTCATTTTTTCTCCTTTCGCCCGCAACCTGGCACGTCGTAAAACGCCGGCGGGCATCGTTCTTTTCTTTAATTATAAGCATATCGTTTTCATTTTTCAATGAAAATTTTTCTGTCCGGCCATTCCATGGTGCCCGCGCACCTTCTTAGCCTGCGCACACAAAAAAACAGGCATCTTTCGATACCTGCCGCTCGCTTACGCGAACACCACCATTAAATCCTCCCCCGTGCGAACCGCCGGCGCCACGCCGCCAACGAGCCCCGCGGCAACACCATCGCGGCCGCCCCGTCCGAAAATTTCGGCGGCCATCGCCTGCTCATGCACGCCCCGGCCATGGCCTCCCGCTCCGAGGCCAAGTGCGAGCTGATGAAGGAGCAAAGCATCCGGCGGGTGCTCAAAAAGCCGTCCGGCTCGGCGTCGCCCTAACGTCCATCAACCTGCCGGACAGCCGCTCAACCATCATCCGCACCGGCTATTTCACCGGCGAAATGATCGCCGAACTGCAGGCTGCCGGGGTCTGCGGCGATATCTGCATGCATTTCTTCGACGAACGGGGATCCTGCGCCCCCTTTCCCATTAATGAAAAGGTCTTCGGCGTCGACCTCGAAGCCCTGCGCAGCACGCCCTATGCCATCGGCGTGTGCTGCAGCCCGGAAAAGGCCCGCGCCATCCGCGGCGCCCTTCGCGGCGGGTATGTGAATATGCTCATCACCGATCTGGCCACAGCCCGAGCTCTGGCCGAACTTGCGCCCTGATTTGCTAATGCCTCAGATGATCAACAAAGCTTAAAAATATAAAATCTCGGATTTTGTCGGCAGTCTGAGCGTCGATTTGATTCAACTTTTAATCCATGCCGATAGTATTTTATTATTTTTTAATTGACTTCGATTTCACATGGTTGTATAATTTAATTAAGATATCCTAATAAGTTAGCTATAAAAGGAACTTCTAAAATGACAATTTGCAAAAAATATTTCTGTACTACTACTATTAAATCCAGATACTTATTTAAATCCGTCATCTCAAAATCCGGATATCGCCGTTAGTGAATATTCTGAGGCTGTTTCATCAGCGCCTTCGCTTCTGGAAAAATCAAAAGCAAGCGCTATTGTTCGTCGAACGAGCGCGACCCATTCGATGAAAATCAAAGGAATAACCACTTTACAATACCGTTTGGAAACCGGCTACCGTGTGAAAAATAACAGGATACGTTCTGTTGTTTATACGAATGCTCATGTCGTAAAAAATCTTAATCCGCTCGTTCAAACAAACCCTACCAGCAAATCCGGTTACATCAGCGGCAACAAAGTTTATTCGAGAGCTTCCTACTTCTATAAAATCGGCCCTATAAAAGGACTTTCTGTTCAGGTGGGGACAATGTACGGCCGAATGACCAGTTACCCTAATGAAAACTCGACTTCTCATTTTTGGAGAGCAAAATGAATTGGAACAAATTCTTTAAAATAATCGGTATTTGCATCCTGTCACTGCTTGCCGTCATGCTTGTCCTTGCCATTATCGGCTTTATTAATTACCAAAATGTTCCTATCGCATCGCCGGCGACTTCCGCTCGAGCAATAAAAATCCTGTGTTAATAATTTGTCCTCAAAAAACTGACTCATAATAGATGAATCAGGGCTGACGAACGGATGCTTCCCTGTCCTTTACAGGAGGAGCATCCGTTTTTGTTTTTTTATGGATCCCTTCGTTGTTATAATCATATACAACCATCGCCCTTGGAAACACCGTAAGTAGATCCAAATGCCTTTTGGTTCTCATGATTGAATATTTAGCCAAAGTCATCGATCAACTGCCGCTATCGCCACAAATAACCAGGTAAAACGGCTCAGCGCCGGCTGTCTACTGACAGCCGGCGCTTTTCGTTGCCGTTTTTATTTGGCTTCGATGATTTTAACAATAAAATCGTACATCCGTTTGGTCGACGAGATGGAAAGCCGTTCCTGGGGCGTGTGGATATCCAAAATATTGGGCCCCATGGAAATCGCGTCCAGATTCGCAATCTTGCCGGCCAAAAGCCCGCACTCCACGCCGGCGTGAATGGCTTCAATCACGAGCTCTTTGCCGAACATATCGCGGTAGATCCGCGCCATTTTATCCCGCAGCACGGAGTTCTCCACCCATTCCCAGGCCGGGTATTCCCCGCTCATCTGCACCCGGGCGCCAAAGGCCTCGGCGATCCAGCGCACCTTGGCGGCCAGCGCCTGATAGGCCGTGCCCACCGAGCTGCGAAGCGCCGCCCGCATCAAAAGCCCGTTGCCGTCCAGCGTGGCCACGCCCCAGTTGAGCGAGGTCTCCACCAGGCCCGCCACGTTGTCGCTCATACGCTGCACTCCGGCCGGCAATGCCGCCATCAGGGTGAGCGCGCGCCGCGTCGCCGCGGCACTCAGCACATCGGCCTCCGGCGAGACCCCGGCGACAGGCCGTCCGTTCGTCACAGCGATGGTCAGTTTCGGATCCGCCACGTGGACTTCCGCCGCAATCGCCGCTTCCGATTGCCGTACCGCGCCGGCAAAAACCTGCCGATTCTCGACAGCCACCAGGGCTGCGCCCTCTCGGGAAATAGCGTTGTCCTTGCTGCCGTTTGTCATCGCCAAAAGCCGCAGCCCAGTTTGCTCGGCCGCTTCCCGCAGCACCCGGCCTAATATTGCGACCGAGCTCGCCCGGCCCTTGTTGATCTCCGTGCCGGAGTGCCCGCCTGTCAGGCCCGTCACCTGCAGGGTTACCCGCTCCCAGGGCGAGCCCGCCCGCTCGGCCGGAAGACGCACTTTGGCCGATCCGCCGCCGGCACAGCCCGCGAGCACCACGCCCTCATTCTCCGAATCCATATTGAGCAGCAGGTGCCCCTTGAGCGGGGAGCAGTCGATGGCGTGGGCACCGTCCATGCCCACCTCCTCGGCCACGGTGCAGACAAATTCCAGCCGGGGATGGGAAAGCGTTTCGTCGTCGAGCAGCGCCAGGGCATAGGCCACGGCCACGCCGTCATCCCCGCCGAGGGTCGTGCCCTTCGCCGAGATATAATCCCCGTCCACCACGAGATCCAGCCCTTCCCGGCTCATGTCCTTGGTGCAGCCCGGCGCCGTTTCACAAACCATGTCCATATGGCCCTGCAGAATAATGGGCGCCTCGCTTTCATAGCCTTCGCTGGCCTCCTTGATAATGATCACGTTATAAATCGCGTCCTGATGGACTTCCAGGTCGCGCGCCTTCGCAAAGCGGACCAGATAATCGCTGACGGCCTTCTCCTGATGGGAAGGTCTGGGAATCTGGGTCAGCTCTTCGAAAAAGCGAAAGACATTTTTCGGTTCAAGATTTTCTAAAACACGCATGGAATCCCTTCTTTCTGATTCTTGCCGCCTCAGGCTTTTAATTTGTTCACATAGACCACGTAATGATTGTCGTGGAGCGTTTTAATATAGCGGCACAGCCGTTCGTAAAGCGGCTCTGCCGCCTCGCCGAAACGCTCCTTCACCATCTGCCCGATTTCAAAAATCGAGCGCTCGCCGTCCATCGCCCGCCACACAAAGCTTCCGAAATCGTCGAGCTCGATATGGCTGACCTTCGGCCGCTTAAACACCACCTGGGCGATTTTATTAAAAAAGCCCTTGTTCTGCACGGCGATCTCGATATGACCGCCGGCGTTCACCGCAGCGGGAAACAATTGGTTGGGCCTCGGCACGTAGTCGAGATAATTTTCTTTTGATTGGTTTTTATGGCTCATCGCAAGTCACCTTTCCACCGACCGCAAGAAAAGCCTGCCGAAGCAGGCCTTCACCGCGGCCTTCATCAGGCTGCGTGCTTGCGGTTGATAAAATGCAAAAACACGGCGCACAGCGCGGCGAAGCACACCACGCCGCCGATGCGCCCGATGCTAAAGGGCACCTGCAGGTTGATATTGGCCACCGCGAACACGGCGAGCAAAATCCCCACGAGCCCTTCCCCGGCGATCATCCCCGAGGCAAAGAGGGTGCCGTTTTCCACCTGTTCCTTGCGGTTTTCGTCGGAAACCTTGCGGCGCTGGTCCACAAAGAGACGAATGAGCCCGCCCACCATGATCGGCGTGCTCAAATAAATCGGCAGGTAAAGCCCCACGGCGAAGGGCAGCACCGGCACGCCGAGAATCTCGACGACCACCGCCAGAAAAACGCCGACAAACACCAGCGACCACGGCAGATTGCCGTGCATCACGCCCTCGACAACCATCTTCATCATGCCGGCCTGGGGCGCAGGCAGCTGCTCGGTGCCGTAGCCCCACGCCGAGTTGAGCAGGTAGAGCACACCGCCGATGGCCACCGCCGAAGCGCAGACGCCGATGATCTCGCCGATCTGCTGTTTGTAGGGCGTCGCGCCGACGATATAGCCCGTCTTCAAGTCCTGGGATGTGTCGCCGGCAATGGCCGCCGCGATACAAATGACCGAGCCGATGGCAATGGCCGCCACCATCCCTTTATTGCCGATATTGCCCGTCGCCCGGAGAATGATCGTCGCGATGAGCATCGTCGCGATGGTCATCCCCGACACCGGGTTGTTGGAGCTGCCGACGATGCCGACCATCCGGGCCGAAACCGTCACGAAGAAAAAGCCGAAAATGATAATCATGATGGCGCCGAGCAGATTCACCGGCACATCCGGGAAGAGCCAAAGCGCAATGGCGACGACCGCGATACCGATGAGCACCACCTTCATCGGCAGGTCCTTGGTCGTTCGGGTCACTTCATCCGCCATGCCCCTGCCGTATTGCTTGAAGGCCTTGGCAAAGGTCCGAACGATCAGCGGCAGCGATTTGGTCAGGCTCATAATCCCGCCGGCCGCCACGGCGCCGGCTCCAATGTATTTGATGTAAGACCCCCAGATATCGGAGGTGCCCAGCTTGGCCATCGCCTGAGATGCCGGGAAAAGCGCGTGGGGATTGGCCACGCCGAACATGTAGATCAGCGGCATCAGCACAAACCAAGATACCGCGCCGCCGGCCATCATATAGGACGAAATCTTCGGCCCGCAGATATAGCCCACGCCGAGCAGCGAAGGCAGCACGTCCATGCCGATGCCCGCGCCCTTGTAGCTGTTAAAATCGTAGGTCACTTCGCTCGGGAAAACCTTGAGCCCGTCGGTGATGAATTTATACGCCGCAGAAATCCCCAGACCGATAAAAACGAGGCTGGCCTTGGAGCCGCCTTCCTCCCCGGCGATGAGCACCTCGGAGCAGGCCATCCCTTCCGGATAGGGCAGGGTGCCGTGTTCCTGCACGATCAGCGCATCCCGCAGCGGCACCATAAACAACACCCCCAGAATCCCGCCGAGCAGGGCGATGAGGGAAATGGTCACGATCGACGGCAGTTGTGTCGCGCCTTCCTCCGCCCACATAAAAAGCGCCGGCAGGGTGAAAATGGCCCCGGCCGCCAGGGATTCCCCGGCCGATCCGATGGTCTGCACCATATTGTTTTCCAAAATGGAATCCCGCCGCATGATGATGCGGATGATCCCCATGGAGATCACGGCGGCCGGAATCGACGCCGAGATGGTCAAGCCCACGCGAAGCCCCAGGTATGCATTGGACGCGCCGAAGATCACGGCCAGCGCGATCCCGATAATCACCGATGTCACGGTGATCTCCGGTTTGACCTGATCGGCCGGCACAAAGGGTTTAAATGTCTCTTGTTTACTCATAAAACAAACGATCCTCCTTTGATTATTGCACGATGACCCGCGCCGCAGACCCCTGCCCGCCATCGCGTCATCATAAAAAATATAATATGAAAACATTATACCTTAAAATAAAATTAATTGCAATCAATATGAATTAAATTTCATCCATTTCCGTCGATGCAGAAGCTTTCAGTTTTCGGTGAACTTTTCATCCGGCAAAGCTTCATTCCCGTGTCTTCCTTCTTCTTTCATCACGGCCCGGCCCATTGTGCCCGCCTCCTAAAGGCAATAAAAAAAGCCCGGAGTCCCGGGCCTCATCGTCTTTGCCGTCGGTTTCTCACCGCCGCGTTTAAAGGGCTTCCACCTCCGCTATCCAAAGGCTCGCCTTGGCATCGGAGGGCATGCGCCAGTCGCCCCGGGGCGAAAGCGCGACCGTTCCGACCTTCGGGCCGTCGGGCAGACAGGAGCGCTTGAACTGTTGCGCAAAAAATCGCCGATAAAAATGGCGCAGCCATTTGCGAATCACCGCCGCATCGTAGGTTCCGGCAAAAGCGGCCCGGGCCAGCCGATCCACCTTTTTGGGCGAAAAGCCGTTGCGCACCACGTGATAGAGGAAAAAGTCATGCAGCGCATAAGGGCCGACCAAATCCTCGGTCTTCTGGGCGATCTTGCCGGCGGCGTCCGGCGGCAAAAGCTCGGGCGACACCGGCGTGTCCAGCACGTCCATTAAAATCTGCCGAATCCCCGCAAAACGGGCTTGATCGGCCACGGTGGCCACCAGATAGCGCACCAGGGTTTTGGGGACGCCGGCGTTCACCCCGTACATCGACATGTGATCGCCGCTGTAGGTCGCCCAGCCCAAAGCCAGCTCCGACAAATCGCCGGTGCCCACCACGATGCCCCCGACCTGATTGGCCAGATCCATCAGAATCTGGGTGCGCTCCCGGGCCTGGGCGTTCTCGTAGGTCACATCGTGCACGGCCAGGTCGTGACCGATATCCGCCAGATGTTCGGCCGCCGCCCGGCTGATGCCGATTTCGTGGAAGGTCGCCCCCAAACCGCGAATCAGGGCGACGGCGTTGTCATAGGTGCGATCGGTGGTCCCGAAGCCGGGCATGGTCACCGCGTGAATCGCGCTGTGGGGCAGACCCAGCCGGTCGCAGGCCTCTGCGCAGACCAAAAGCGCCAGGGTGGAATCGAGCCCGCCCGAAATCCCCAGCACCATCGGGCAATCCCCAATGTGATGGATCCGGCTCATCAGCCCCACCGACTGGATGGCGAAAATTTCCTCACAGCGCGCGGTTCGTTTGGCCGGGTCCGCCGGCACAAAGGGCGCCGGATTCACCGGGCGCCGCCAGTCCTTCGCCTCCTGACAGCAAAAGGCCACCCGCCGATAGGGCTTCGCCGGGCCCGCATCGGCAAAACTCGACTGGGTCTGGCGGTCGTGCACCAGCGCCTCGACGTCCACATCGGCAACGATCAGCCGGCCTTCCCGCACAAAGCGCTCCGACTGCGCCAGCACGCGGCCCTTCTCAACGATCAGTCCTTCCCCGCCAAACACAAGATCTGTCGTCGATTCGCCGATCCCGCAGGAGGCATAAAGATAGGCCGCATTACACCGCGCCGACTGCTGCACCACCAGATCCTTCCGGTATTCGCTCTTCCCGGTCAGCTCATTGCTGGCCGAGGGATTGAGCACCAGCGTCGCCCCCGCCGCGGCCAGCTCCCCGGAGGGCGGTGCCGGCGCCCAAAGATCCTCACAAATTTCAAGGCCGACCGCGACCGACGCGTCGTCCTGATCCACAAAGAGCAAATCCGTTCCAATCGGAAAGGTCTGCCCCGCATGGGTGACCCAGTTTTCCTGCAGCTGCCGCGAAGCCGCAAACCAGCGCTTTTCATAAAACTCGTGGGTATTGGGGATATAGGTTTTGGGCACTGCGCCGAGAATCCGCCCGCGATTCATGGCCACGCCACAATTATAAAGCGCCGAGCCCACGGGAATCGGCGCGCCGACCACCACGAGCACCTTCGCCGCCTGGCTCCACTCAGCCAATGCTGCCAGCCCGGCCTCTCCCCCCGCGAGCAAGGCAGATTGGGCGAACAGATCCCCGCAGGTGTAGCCGGTCACCGCCAGCTCCGGAAAGAGCAAAATCCCGACGCCTGCCGCCGCCGCTTTTTCTCCCAATGCCATCATCGCCGCCGTGTTGGCCGCCGGATCCGCCACCCGGATTTCCGGAATGGCCAATGCCGTTCTGACCATGCCATAAGCTTTCATATACGCCTCCGTTTCGTTCATGCCATATCTTGTGTCAAGCTCTTTTTCTTGAAAAATGCCTTAAATTTCTTTCCACTTTATGCACATTTATCCACAAATCCGGATACAACTATCCTTCATTTTTTTGCACAATTATTTTTGTTGAAAAACAGCGATTTTTCGGATATTCGCCGATTTTATCCACATTTTCAACAGTTATCCAGCGCTTTATCCACAAATAGCCTGATTTTACACCGGGATATTTGCCCGCGCAACCAAAGTTATCCACATTTTCACAAGTTATCTACATCTTGTGTCAAGCCTTTTTTTGTAACAAACTTGTGACAAAATGCTGATTTATCTGTCAGATTTTGTAATAAATAAAGCCTCATCCACAAGCAAACAGGCCGCCGCAAAACGCAGCGGCCTGCCAGCCCTCGATTCTGATGAATCATCGCTTATCTGATTTTCAACGCCGCCGCAATGAGTTTATCAAACAGCGGGTGCGGTCGATTGGGACGGGATTTAAATTCCGGATGGGCCTGGGTCGCAATGAAATACGGATGATCTCTCAGTTCGACCATTTCAACCAGCACGCCGTCCGGGGATAAGCCGGAGAATACCAGTCCCGCCGCTTCCAGCTGGGGAATGTATTCATCGTTCACTTCATAGCGATGGCGATGCCGCTCTTCAATATGGGGCTGCCCATAAACCCTGCGGGCTAGCGTGCCTTCCTTCAAATCGCAAGGATAGGCCCCCAGCCGCATGGTGCCGCCCATATTCTGGTTTTTCTTTTGTTCTTCCATCAGCGAAATCACCGGATAGGGGGTGGCTTCGTCCAGCTCGATGGAGTTGGCGCCCGTAAGGCCTGCCACATCGCGCGCAAATTCGATCACCGATAATTGCAGGCCGAGGCAAAGCCCTAAAAACGGAAGCTTGTTTTCTCGGGCGTAGCGAATCGCTTCAATCTTGCCCTCAATGCCGCGATTGCCAAAACCGCCGGGCACGATCACCGTCTCCTGATCGCCGAGAATGCGGTCGACATTTTCCCGGTTGAGGTCCTCGGAGTGCACCCATTTGATGGTCACTTCCACGTTGTTAGCAATGCCCGCATGGCGCAGGGCTTCCGCAACCGAAAGATAGGCATCGTGAAGCTCCACATATTTGCCGACGATAGCCACGGACATCCTGTTTTCAAGATTTTTGGCCTGACTGACCAGCGCCCGCCATTCGTCCAACTGGGGTTTGCGTTCCGGCATCTTCAGTTTTTTCACCACGAGCTCCGCCAGCCCTTCCTTTTCGAGCATCAGCGGCACTTCATAAAGCTCCGGTGCGTCGAGATTGCTGACGACGGCATTTTTATCCACATTGCAGAAGAGACTGATTTTGTCCTTCATGCTCTCTTCCACTTCGTGTTCGCTGCGCAGCACGATGATATCGGGCTGAATCCCGATGGACCGCAGCTCCTTAACAGAATGCTGCGTCGGCTTGGTTTTCAACTCGCCGGACATCCGCAGATAGGGCAGGAGCGTCACGTGAATGTAAAGGGTGTTTTCGATGCCGAGATCCCCCCGGCACTGACGAATGGCCTCGAGAAAGGGCTGGCTTTCGATATCGCCGACCGTCCCGCCGATTTCCGTGATCACCACATCGGGGCTGAGGTCGCTGTCCGCTACCTTCTGCACGCTCTCTTTGATTTCGTTGGTGATGTGAGGAATAACCTGCACGGTTCCGCCCAGGTAATCGCCGTGGCGTTCCTTGTTAATGACGTTCCAATACACCTTCCCGGTGGTCACATTGCTGTATTGCCCGAGGCTTTCGTCGATGAAACGCTCATAGTGTCCGAGGTCCAAATCGGTTTCGGCACCATCGTCCGTCACAAAGACTTCTCCATGCTGATACGGACTCATGGTGCCGGGATCATAATTGATGTAGGGATCGAATTTCTGGATCGAAACCTTGAACCCGCGCATTTTGAGCAGCCGTCCCAAGGACGCCGCCGTGATGCCCTTGCCCAAAGATGAAACCACGCCGCCCGTAACGAAAATATACTTTGTTTTCATGATGCCTCCGCTTAAAAATAAAAAAGTCACTGCAAAAATTGGGTTTTTTTTTTGCAGTGACACTTCATAACCAAATGATCGGCGCTTTTAATAAGCCCAATTCTATTGTAACGATTTTTCAGAAAAGTGCAAGCGAAACTTTTATGCCGCGCACCGGCTCAGACGCGTTTCATCTGACGCATCATCCGCTCGCGTTCCTGCCATAGATCCCCAAAGGACTGTCTTAAATTGCGGTAGAGCATAAAGCCGCTTTGATAAACGGGTTTGGGGCGCGGCTGATACTGATGGGCTACGCCGCAGCAGTGCTTCACCGCGTCTTCGCAATTCTGATAAATCCCGAGACCGATACCGCAGGCCATCGCTGCGCCTTTAGCGGCAAACGCACTGCCGGATGCCACCGCGACCGGCGCATCCATCACATCAGCGATCATTCGGGGCAATAACCCGCCGGCCGCCGCTCCGTCGGAAAGGTGGATCTGTTTGACGGATCGGGCATCCATGCTGATGTCCCGCAGGGCATATGCCACCGATTCATAAACGGCCCGGAGCATTTCCTGTTTGGTCGTGCTCTCTGTCATGCCAAAGAAGCAGCCCGTCGCGTTTTTCGGCGCCCGGATCACCCGCTCCCGCCGCGTCGACAGGTAGGGCAGAAAAACCACGCCGCCGCTGCCCGACGCGGCCTGTTCCACCAATTGATCGGCCAAAGCGTAATCCACCGATCCGGTCAGTTCTTTCAAAGCCCACTCGATGTTCGCGGCGATATCCAGCGTCGCCATCAGCTCAAGGGCGCGGTCATCGTGCACATGGCAAAGGAAATGCCGCCAATAACGCGTCGGATCGCAGGTCTCCCGTTCGTAAACCGTCATGGCCGCCGGCGCCTTTCCCAAAATCACGGCCATTTCGCCGCGATCGACCGCGCCAACTCCCAGTGCCGCCGAAACCATGTCCATCGCCCCGACGGCAACGGGAATCCCCGCCGTAAGACCCATTTGATCCGCGGCATCTTCACCGAGACGCCCGGCAATCACCGTGGCGTCCAGCACTCCCGGCAGTTTTTCAACCGTGTCCCGCAGTTCGAGCACCGTCAGCATCTGACTGGGGATCCGCCCGGTGGGAAAGCGCAAAAACGCCGCCACCCCATCGGAGAAATCCGTCACCATGCGTCCGGTCATGCAATAACGCAGCCAATCCTTGGCCATCAGCACCACTTTAATCCTACGGTATTGATCCAGACGGTTTTTGCGCAGCCAGCGCAAAATCATAAGCGGACTTCCAGCGTTCACCGGGCAGCCAAGATTGCGGTGGATGAGTTTGCCCATACCCGGCGTTTTCTCCCGCACATAGGCTGCTTCCTCCCGAGCACGGCCGTCGATCCCTAAAATGGCGTTACCTACAGGCTTGCCATCGTGCCCGACGGCCCAAAGCCCCTCCGGCGACCCCGTCAGACCAATGCCGACAATATCCTCCGACCGGACCGGGCCCTCCGCCATCAGCGCATAAACCGCAGCAGCCGCCTTTTCCCAAAAGGCCAGCATGTTAAGCTCCCGGCACTCACCCTTCACGATGACATCATTTTCCATCAGCACCTTGTTGATCTCCTCGCCCCGAAGATCAAACAAAACGGCCTTGATTTGGGTATTTCCTCCGTCTAAAGCAATAATATATTTCATGATGCTGCCCGGCGATGATCGCGCCGGCCTCCTCGTCTCATTTTTGATGCGCCCACCTTGTCCGGTGCCGCGCCTTAATGGGTTTTAGTATAGCAGAAGCCTGTAAAAAAATCCACAGATTCAGCCGCTTTACAAGGCTTTTCCCTTCCTTTATAATGGGCCTAACAATGAAAGCGAAGGTAACACAATGAAACTCTATTCCTGGAACGTCAACGGCATTCGCGCCGCCGAAAAAAAAGGCTTTGTCGACTGGCTGCAACGCGAGCAGCCGGACGTCCTCGGCATTCAGGAGCTGAAGGCCGAACCGGATCAGCTCTCCGACGCCCTTAAAGACGTCGAGGGCTACCGCGTCTTCTTCAATCCGGCCGAGCGCAAAGGCTACAGCGGCACAGCGGTCTATTACAAACGCGAACCCAAACGCATCCTCACCGGTCTCTCCGATAAACACTTCAACCACGAGGGGCGCACCATCATCCTCGAGTATCCGGCCTTCACCCTTTACAATATCTATTTTCCCAACGGTTCCCAAAGCGACGAACGCCTGCAGTTCAAAATGGATTTTTACGACTGCTTCTGGCGCGATGTGGACGAGCGGGTCTCCCGGGGTGAAAAAGTCATCATCTGCGGCGACGTGAACACCGCCCACCGGGAAATCGATCTGAAAAATCCCAAATCCAACGCCAAGCGCTCGGGCTTCCTCCCCATCGAACGGGAATGGATGGATCGCTTTTTCGCCGGCGGTTATATTGACACCTATCGTTATTTTTATCCCGAACAGGTGACCTACTCCTGGTGGAGTTATCGCTTTAACGCCCGCAAGAACAACGCCGGTTGGCGCATCGACTATTTTTTTGCCTCCGACAACGCAAAGGATCTGCTGACAGATTCCGCCATCCACACCGATGTGACGGGCTCGGATCACTGCCCGATTTCCTTAACGCTGAACCTCTGACGCCCCGCCGCGCCGGCCGGCATTCTCTTTGCCGGCCGGCGCTTTTTTATTTGAGGTATTGCATCGCGGCGCCTGCCGAAACCCCGGCATAACTGCATTTTTCAAGAAGCGGTTGAATATGATATAATAACTACAGCCCGCGAACGCGAAAATTCTTTAAATGCCGACGCGGGGCAGAAGACTGAAAGAGGCTACAGGCGATCGCCGCGCTCAGAAGCCGGCGGATCGCCGAAGCCGTCGAATCAAAGATAAAGGAGTGATGACGGTTTGATGCGAAGACTATCCGTGCTCGGATCCACGGGCTCAATCGGAACGCAGACCTTGGATGTTGTCCGCCAACATCCCGAGCTTTTCCGCGTGGAGGCGCTCGGCTGCGGATCCAATATTGACCTGATCGAAAGACAGGCGCGTGAATTTGCGCCGCGCCTTGTCGCTGTGTACCAAAAAGACCAGGCCGCCATTTTAAAGACGCGTCTGCAAGATACCGGCATTTGCGTCGTCGCCGGCATGGCGGGGTTGATCGCCCTCGCCCAGCTGCCCCAGGCAGACATTGTGGTAACGGCGATCGTCGGCATGATCGGCCTTCGGCCGACGGTGGCGGCCATCGAGGCCGGCAAGGACATTGCCCTCGCCAACAAAGAAACCTGTGTAACGGCGGGGCACGTGATCATGCCCCTCGCCGAGCAGCACTGCGTGAAAATCCTTCCGGTCGACTCGGAGCATTCCGCGATCTTTCAGGCCCTTCAGGGAAAAGCGGACTCCAAAATCCACAAAATCTACCTGACGGCCTCGGGCGGTCCCTTCCGTGGTCAAACCCGGCGCGAGCTTGCCCGGGTGACCGTCAGAGATGCCCTCGCCCACCCCACCTGGTCCATGGGACCGAAGATCACCATCGACTCGGCCACGATGGTCAACAAAGGACTCGAGGTGATCGAGGCGAAATGGCTGTTCAACGTGGATGTCGACCGCATTCAAGTGGTCATTCAACCTCAAAGCGTCATCCACTCGATGGTGGCCTATGAAGATGGATCGATTCTTGCGCAGCTCGGAAGCTCGGATATGCGCATTCCCATCCAGTTCGCTCTCACCTGGCCGAACCATCTCCCTTCACCCGCGGCGCCCCTTGATTTTGAGACGCTCACCAAGCTTGACTTCGCAATTCCGGACAACGACACTTTCCGGGGGATCCCCTTCGCCGTTCGGGCGATTCGCACGGGGGGATCCATGCCTTGTGCGCTGAATGCTGCCAATGAATGGGCGAATGCGGCCTTCCGGAAAGGCCGGATCCGCTTTCTGGAGATCTATGACGTGATTGAACAGGTCATGGACCGGCACCGTATCGTGCCTGAGCCGACCGTCGAGGAAATAGTGAACATTGAAAACGAAATTAAACGATACTGCGAAGCCACATTCGCAGGAAAAGCCGCTGCTCAAGCGAATCTGTAAAAACGGCGATATCCGTAACATCCCGCCGGAGGCACTCGGGGATCTGGCGGCCGAAATCCGCCGCTTCTTGATCGAAAAGGTCAGTGCCCACGGCGGCCATCTTTCCTCCAATCTCGGGGTGGTGGAGCTGACGATGGCGCTGCACCTTGTCTTTGATTTTGCAAAAGACCGAATCGTTTGGGATGTGGGCCACCAGGCCTATGTCCATAAAATTCTGACCGGCCGGAAAGATACTTTTGACACCCTGCGCGAGTACGGCGGACTGAGCGGTTTTCCGAAAAAAAAGGAAAGCCCGACCGATTGCTTCGACACGGGCCACGGGGGCAACAGCGTTTCGGCAGGACTCGGCATGGCCTGTGCCCGCGATCTGGCCGGAGAAAATTACGCCGTCGTATCGGTTATCGGGGACGGCTCCTCGACTGGCGGTATGTTTTATGAGGCCCTCAACTGCGCCGGACGCCTGAAAAGCAATTTCATCATCATTTTAAACGACAACGAAATGTCGATCTCCCGAAACCTC
Organism: Pseudoramibacter faecis; assembly: GCF_036289405.1. Classification (NCBI taxonomy): domain Bacteria; kingdom Bacillati; phylum Bacillota; class Clostridia; order Eubacteriales; family Eubacteriaceae; genus Pseudoramibacter; species Pseudoramibacter faecis. The sequence goes on from NZ_JAYFFI010000006.1 coordinate 81,748, forward strand.
AGCGGCCTGGCCTGCTATCTGAGCTCCCTGCGCACTGCCACTTCCTATAACGATCTGAAAAATCAGATCAAAAAGAACTTGGCCCGCCTTCCTAGAGTCGGAGAGCCAATGACCGCCGGGATCGGCAACATGAAGGAAGGCATCAAGAAACTGATCCTCCCGGAGATGATGTTTGAAAACCTCGGCGTTACCTATCTGGGGCCGGTCGACGGCCACAATATCCATCAGTTGGTGCACACATTGCAGGATGCTCGCCGCCTGAACAAAAGCGTGATCATCCACACTGTCACCCAAAAAGGGCGCGGCTACGCTCTGGCCGAGCGCCATCCAGATCGGTTTCATGGTATTGCGCCCTTTGATATTCGAACCGGGAAGCCGAAGCAGGCAAAAAGTGCGCCCAGCTGGACCGATGTCTTCGCGAATGCGCTGATAAAAGAGGCCGAGACCTGCCAAAAACTTACGGCTATCACGGCGGCCATGACCGACGGCACCGGCCTGAAGACTTTCGGGCGCCGCTTCTCCGAACGCTTTTTCGATGTGGGCATCGCGGAGGAGCACGCGGTGACCTTTGCGGCGGGGCTCGCCGCCGCAGGACGCATCCCGATCGTCGCAATTTATTCGACTTTTCTTCAGCGGGCTTACGACCAGATCCTCGAAGACGTCTGCCTTCAGAAGCTTCACGTGGTCTTCGCCATCGACCGGGCCGGCATCGTCGGGCAGGACGGCGAGACCCACCAAGGCATTTTTGACGTCGGTTTTCTTTCCGAAATGCCCAATATGACCGTGATCGCGCCGAAAAACGCCCCGGAACTTGAAGCGGCGCTGCATTACGCGATTCACGCGTGCAACGGCCCGGTCGCAATCCGCTACGGGCGGGGGCCCGCATCCCAGGTCTTTGCCGACCGAAGCCTTCCCTTTACCGGGCAGCGCTCGGAGCCGCTGCTCGCGGGGAAAGACGCGACCCTTCTGGCCGTCGGTCACATGAACGCCGTCGGGGCAGAGGCCGTGCGGCTGCTCGCCCAGACGTACGGCATTGCCTGCGGCCTGGCGAACGTGCGCTTTTTAAAGCCGATGGATGAGGAGATGCTCAAAGCCTGCGCGAAGATCGGCCCGGTGATCACCCTGGAAGACAACATACGGGCGGGTGGCTTCGGTGAGCGGGCAGCGGCCTGGCTTACCGAAAATGTCCCGGGGGCCACCATCAAAATTCTCGCCATTGAAGATCGGTTTGTCGAGCACGGCGCTCCCGACACCCTGCTTCGGGAGTTGGCGCTGGATCCCCCGGCGGTGGCGAAAAGAATCGCTGCCTTCCTGGGCGTGTCCTGAAAATGGGCCGGCGTCGTGCCGTCTTTTTCGCAGCTTCGGGGAACGACCACTTCTAAATGACCGCTAAGCGGTCATTTTTTTCGTTTTCCGAACCGATTTATTTTAATTTAAAGAAAGCTCATCGATCGCTAATTTTTTCAAATTTTTATTCAACCGCCCTTTCTTTTGGGATACACTATGGATATCATCATTTTGCGGACATTTATTATTTTATTAATTCAAAAAAAGGAAAAGTTATGTTTAAACCGCATCAGGAATCGTTGTTCCCGCATTCGATCCACGAGCCTTTGGCCAGCCGCATCCGCCCGCAAACCGTCGACGCCATTGTCGGCCAGGAGCATCTACTCGGCGAGGGCAAAGCCCTGCGCCGCCTCATCGACCGCGACGACATCCCCTCGATGATTCTCTGGGGGCCGCCCGGCGTCGGCAAGACCACCCTGGCTCAGGTTATCGCCCGGCAGACCTCGGCTGCCTTCGTTGCCTTCAGCGCCGTGAACAGCGGCATCAAAGACATCAAGAAGATCATGGGCGACGCTCGGACCCACGCCGCTTTCGGCCGGCGCACCCTGGTCTTCATCGACGAAATCCACCGTTTCAACAAAGCCCAGCAGGATGCCTTTCTGCCCTATGTCGAGGACGGCAGCATTGTGCTCATCGGCGCCACGACAGAAAATCCCTCCTTCGAGGTCAATGCGGCGCTGCTCTCCCGCTGCCGGGTTTTCTTGCTCAAGCCGCTGACGCCAGAGGCCATCGTCACCCTGCTGACCCGCGCCCTGGCCGAAGGCTTTGACACGCCCCTCACCGCCGATGCCGGAATCCTGCGCGCCATCGGCGCCTTTGCCGACGGCGACGCCCGCACGGCGCTCAATACCCTCGAGATGCTCGTCGACAACAGCCCGGTCACCGACGGCCGGCTTGCAGCAGACAAAGCCCTGCTCGCCCAGCTGTTAGGCCGCAAGACCCTCCGCTATGACAAGGACGGCGAAGAACATTACAACCTGATTTCCGCCCTGCACAAATCCATGCGCAACAGCGACGCCGACGCGGCGATTTACTGGCTCACCCGCATGCTCGAGGGCGGCGAAGACCCGCTTTATATCGCCCGCCGCCTGATCCGCTTTGCCAGCGAGGACATCGGCCTGGCCGATACCGGCGCCCTCAACCTGACCGTTAACGTCTTCCAAGCCTGTCAGTTTATCGGCATGCCAGAGTGCAACGTCCACCTCACCGAGGCTGTGATTTATCTCGCCCTGGCGCCCAAATCCAACGCGGTCTATAAAGCGACGTTAAACGTTGCCCAGGATGTGAAGACCACAATGAATGCCCCCGTGCCCATGGCCATCCGCAACGGCACCACCAAGTTGATGCGCGAGCTGGGCTACGGCCGCGGCTATCAGCTCGCTCACCATTTCGAGGATAAGCTCACCGCCATGCAGACCTTCCCGGATGAACTCATCGGCCACGAATATTATTTTCCCACCGAAGAGGGGCGGGAGGGCTCGTTTAAAAATCGCCTGGCCCAAATCAAGGCGTGGCACCGCGAACACGACAACCAAGAAGAATAACCGGCAATAAAAAAAAAGCTGAGTCTCAAACTCAGCTTTTTTAACGGTCACTTTTTTTGCTCAGCGCTTCGGCGTCACCAGGCCCACCTTGCGGCGCACCTTTGAGAGGGTCCTTCCCGCGATGCGCGCTGCCTGATCGGCCCCAGCGACCATCACCGATTCGAGATAGCCCTTGTCTTCCATCAATCGGCCAAATTCCGCCTGGATCGGGCGCAGGGTTTCGGCCACGGCCTCGCCGACGGTCGTTTTGAAATCGCCGTAGCCTTTGCCGGCAAATTCCCGCTCGATGGCGGCCATATTCCGATCGGTGGCACAGCCGTAAATTTCCATCAAATTGGCAATGCCCGGCTTGTTTTCCCGGTCGTGGCGCACCTCCGTTTCCGAATCGGTCACGGCGCGCTTGAATTTTTTCACAATGGTCTTCGGGTCGTCGATCATCGAGATAAAGCCGTTGGGATTATCATCGGACTTGCTCATCTTCGCCGCGGGATCCTGCAGGCTCATGACTCGTGCCCCGGCGGTCCCGAACCAGGGCTCCGGCATTTTAAAGGCAGGGCTGTAGGTCTGGTTGAAGCGGCCGGCAATGTCTCTGGCCAGCTCGACATGCTGTTTCTGATCGCTGCCCACCGGCACCAGGTCCGTCTGGTAGAGCAGGATGTCCGCCGCCATCAGCACCGGATAATCGAAGAGCCCGACGCGGATATTGCTGCCTTGGCTTTGCTGCTTTTGGGATTTGGCCTTGTATTGGGTCATTCGGGAAAGCTCGCCCATATAACTGTTGCAGTTGAGAATCCAGGCCAACTCCGAATGGGCCGGCACCTGAGACTGCACATAAAGAATGGATTTTGCCGGATCGATGCCGATGGCCATCAAAAGGGCCAGGCATTCGTAGGTGCGCCGCCGCAGATCCGCCGGCACCTGGAACACCGTCATCGCGTGCAGATCGGCCAGAGCGAACAGACAGTCGTTTTGATCCTGCAGCGTCACCCAGTTTTTCATGGCGCCGAAATAATTGCCGATGGTGAACATCCCCGACGGCTGAATGGCGGAGTAAATAATTTTTTTGTCTTTTGCCGCAGTCGCTGCGGCTTGTTGTGATGCTTCTGACATATGTTTCCCCTTATGCTTCATTTTTCCCATTATACCCGTTTGTGCCGCGTTTGGCAAAACTTAGCGCGCTCATACATAAAAAACGGCCGTGCCGCCGGGCACCGCCGTTTAAAACCGCTTTGGCCATCATCCGCCATTATTTTTTCTTTTTGTAATCCTTGTCTTTCAACGCTTTGCCATCGTCGCCGTTTGCCGCCGCGATCACTTTTTCGGCCACCGTCGCCGGCGCTTCTTCATAGCGAGCGAAGCTCATTTCAAAGGAGCCCCGGGCCTGGGTCATCGAGCGCAGCTCCGTAGCGTATTTGGCCAGCTCCGAAAGCGGCGCTTCCGCGGTAATGATCTGTCTGCCATTATCCGCCGGTTCCATCCCGAGGATGCGGCCGCGTTTTTTATTCAGATCGCCCATCACATCGCCCATATAGACTTCTGGGATGCTGATGCGCAAACTGTAAATCGGCTCAAGCAAAATCGGATCCGCTTCTTTGAGCCCCTTCTTAAACGCCAGCGCCGCCGCCATTTTAAAGGACATTTCGTCGGAGTCCACCGCGTGATAGGACCCGTCGTAAAGGGTGGCCTGCACCCCGGTCACCGGGTAGCCGGCGAGCACGCCGCTGGCCATGCAGTCCGCCAGCCCCTTTTCGACCGCAGGGATAAAATTGCGCGGCACCGAACCTCCGACCACCTTGTCCACAAAGCGGAAATCGTCGTTGGCATCCGGCAGGGGATCAAATTTCACAAAGACATGCCCGTATTGACCGCTGCCCCCGGATTGTTTTTTGTGTTTGCCCTCCGCGTCGGCCGATTTGCGGATGGTTTCGCGGTAGGGCACCTTCATCGGTTCAAGGGTAACGTCCACATCGAATTTTTGTTTTAGGCGATGGCTGACTATTTCCAGCTGCATTTCTCCCAGACCGGAGATAATGGTCTGTTTGGTTTCAGGATTGCGCGTGACACTAATCGTCGGGTCTTCTTCGATAAGTTTGTGGAGGCCGGTGGAGAGCTTGTCGATATTGCTCTTGTTCGTGGCTTCAATCGCCATGGAAATGACCGGTTTCGGGAAATCGATCGGCGGATATACGATGGGATTGGATGCATCGCACAGGGTGTCCCCGGTGGAGACGTCGTTCAATTTGCTGAACGCGCCGATATCCCCTGCGATCAGATTGTCTACTTCAATCTGCTTGTTGCCCCGCAACACGTAAATATGGTTCGTCTTTTCGCGGGTGTCTTTGTTGGCGTTGACCACCTCAGCGCCGCTTTCGAGGACGCCGCTCATCACTTTAAAGATCGACAGCTTGCCCACAAAGGGGTCCACCACGGTTTTAAATACCTGAGCCGAAAACGGCACCGACGCTTCACACTTGTGGACAATCTCTCGAGAATCCCGCGGATCTGTGCCCACCATGCCTTCTCCGTCGTCCGGTGCGGGCAGATAGTCGATAATCATGTTCTCAACAGTTTCCACCCCGATGTTCTGCACCGCGGAGGTGCACATCACCGGGATCAGATCGCCGGCGAGCACCCCGGTGCGCAGCCCATAGTGAATTTCTTCGGTGGTCAGTTCTTCGCCGTCAAAATACTTTTCCATTAAATCTTCGGATGTCTGAGCCACACTTTCCATGATCATTTCGCGATAAGGCGCCAGGGTATTTTTCAGATCCTCCGGCACTTCGGCGTCAAAGCAACGGTTGTCCTTGCGTTCGCGGCCGTTCATGTCGACAACGTTGACAATCCCGTGCATTTCTTCCCCTTCGCCCCAAGGCTGGATAAAAGGCACTACCTTGTTGCCAAAAGCTTCCTTTAATTGATCCATTACCTTGCTGATCTTGGCGTTTTCCCGGTCCATCTTGTTCACGACAAAAAAGGCTGGCACATCAATCTGCTTGAGCATGTCAATGGCTTTCTCGGTGCCGACTTGCACCCCGGCCAGCGCATCCACCACGACGATGATGGCGTCAACAGCGCGCAGGGCCGCCGCCGCTTCTCCGACAAAGTCAAAATAGCCCGGTGAGTCGATCAAATTGATCTTGTGACCGCCGTATTCTACCGGAATAATCGTCGAAGAAATGGAAAACATTCTGCGTTTTTCCTCTTCGTCAAAATCGGATAAAGTATTGCCCTCGTCGATTCTGCCCATTCGGTCGATGGCGCCGGCATTGAATGCCATCGCTTCGATCAGTGAGGTCTTCCCGGAGCCGCCATGGCCTAAAAGCAAAACGTTTCTGACATTGCTTGTCGGATAAGTCTTCATGCAATTTCCCCCTTGCTGGTCAACTTTCTAGTATTACGTTATCATTGTACCTAATATTGTCATTGTTTTCAACATGTAATTCCTGAAAAATGTAAAGGGCATCATCTCCTGGATCGCCCCTTTTTCCGTCCGATTAAATTTCTCATTTTTCGCCGATATGCACGACTTCCCATAAAAAAGACACCGGCGTTCGCCGGTGCCTTCCAATGCATCCCGTTTTTATTAAGCTTGTTTTTGCCGCGCCGCCGCGCGTTCTGCACGGCGAGTTGCCTTTTCAAGTTTCTTTTCGCGTTTATTAGCCTTGCGTTCGCCACTGGCATTAAGCCGCCCGAGAATGCTGACGAACTTGCCGACATTGGCCGACAAAGGTTCAATCACACCGTTTTTAACCGTATCAACCGAGGTCTTGGCATCTTCCATCACGGAATCCACATTCGTGACAATATGGGTCACCTGCTCTTCATTGTCCTCCAGCAGGCGGTTGACCTTCTTGAGCGTTTCGGCCAGATTCTTAAACACCCTCACCAGATGAACTGTGCCGTAAATCACTGCAATGGCGATGATGATCAGCGCCAGCTCCCACCAATGCATACTGATATGGATCATGCCGGTTCCCCGTCATCTTCTGCTTCAGCTTCCGGCATTTCTTCGTCTTCAGCTTTGATCGCTTCCAGCTCGTCATTGAGCTCGTCGATGCTGGCCGAAACATCGTCCTGAATTTCCTCGATCTTGTCTTCAATCTGAGCCTTGTATTGGTTGACGCGATCTGTCAAGGTATCCGCCGCATCCTGAATCTGCCCCTTCAGGCTCTCAGTATATTCCAGCGCCTGATCGTGCACATCGCCAAAAGTCCCACGAATATGTTCCTGCAGGTTTTCTCTGATTTCTTCTCCCGATGCCGGCGCCAGAAGCAGAGCCGCCGCCGCGCCGATCATTGCCCCGGCGAAAAGTCCGCCGATAAAATAACCTTCTTTATTTGCCATGTCATTCCTCTCTTAAATCTATAACATATCTATTGTATTTTTAATTATTACGCTTCGCCAAAACCGTCTTCTATCATCGCCACCAAGGCTGCCAGGGCTTCGTCCTCATCGTCGCCGTCGGCTTCGATGATCACCTGATCGCCCTGAGCAATGCCACCGGACATAATGCCCATGATGCTTTTGGCATTAATCCGGGTGTCCCCGCTGATCACATCAATATCCGAGGAAAATCCGCCGGCCGCCGAGACGAAAAGAGACGCAGCTCTCGCATGTAATCCTGTTTTGTTGATAATCGTGATTTGTTTTCGTTTCATCGGCACAACTCCTCCCTGATTTTGCCAGCGTTTATAAAATCTGAATGCCCAGTGCCGCCATCTTGGCTTCGACCATCGCCCGGATTTCATCGCCGGTTTCTATGGTCAGTGCTTCATCGGCAATGGCCTTGGCCTCCTCAAAGCTAACCGAACGCACAATTTTCTTCACCTGGGGAATGGACGAAGCGCTCATCGAGAATTCGTCGAGGCCCAACCCCAGAAGAATCAATGTCGCGCTGGGATCTCCGGCCATTTCGCCACACATCCCCGTAAATTTATCCGGCAGCTTATGAGACGCCTCGATCACGTTTTTCACCAGGCGCAAAATCGCCGGATGCAGCGGATCGTAAAGATAAGACACCGTCTGGTTCATCCGGTCCACCGCCAATGTGTACTGGCAGAGATCGTTGGTGCCGATGGAAAAGAAATCCACTTCCTTCGCGATGATGTCCGCCGTCAGCGCTGCCGAAGGAATTTCCACCATGATCCCGATTTCGAGATCGCGATCGTAGGCTATGCCTTCGCGGTCGAGCTCGGCCATACAGGCCTTCACCAGCGCCTTGGCCCGACGCACTTCCGACACGTTGCCGATCATCGGGAACATCACCCGGGTCTTGCCGAAGGCCGAAGCCCGGAGAATCGCCCGCAGTTGCGTGCGGAAAAGATCTTCCTTTGCAAAACAAAGTCGGACCGCCCGCAGGCCGAGGAAGGGATTCATTTCTTCTTCCAGCGGCAGATAAGGCAGTTTTTTGTCGCCGCCGATATCCAGGGTTCGGATGATCACCCCTTCACGATTCCTAAAATCTTCCACCACGGTTTTATAGGCCGCAAATTGTTTTTCTTCACTGGGCATGGTATCTGCGTCCATATAAAGAAATTCGCTGCGGTAAAGACCGACACCCATGCCGCCGTTGTGGTTGACGCCCTCGACATCTTTGGGATTGCCGATGTTCCCGCTCAAAATCACTTCATGCCCGTCGGTGGTCACCGCCTTTTGATCCTTCAGCTGGGCAAGTTCCACCATATAAACTTCGTAGGCCTTTTGCTTATCCCGATACATGGCAAGCTCGCCTGCCGTCGGATTGACGACAATCACACCGGCACTGCCGTCTACAATCACCGTGTCGCCATCCTGAGCCGTGGCCGTGATGTCCCCCAGGCCGAGAATCGCTGGGATTTCAAGCCCGCGAGCCATGATCGCCGAGTGGGAGGTGCGGCTGCCGATATCGGTGGCGAACCCTTTCACATGGGCTTTATCCATGATCGCCGTATCCGAAGGCGCCAGATCCTCAGCGATGATGATCGTATCCTCCGAAAGATTGGAGATATCCATGATGTCGATGCCCATCAAGTTGTGCAGTACCCGGTTTCCCACATCGCGGATATCGGCTGCACGCCCCTTGAAATAAGGATCGTCCATCGCATCAAACATGGCATAAAACTGATCGACAATCTGCTGAGTGATGGCCTCCGCGTTTCGCTGTTCACTTTCGATGCTCGTTTTAATCGCGCCGACAAATTCCGGATCGTCCAGGAACATGGCGTGAGCTTCAAAAATCGCCGCTTCCTCTTCACCCAGTTCCCAAGCTGTTTTTGCCTGCAATGCGCTCAGCTGTTCCCGGCTTTGCGCCACGGCTTCATCGAAACGGGCACATTCTGCAACCACATCATCGATTTGCCTGCGCACGATATCCAATTCTTTTTTGACATAAACAATCGCCTTGGCAATGGCGATCCCCGGCGAGGCATTAATCCCTTTTTTAATCATATTCTGCTCCCATCCAAAGTTTATTCTTTATCTGATGACCGCTGCTTATTTAATTTGTTTTCGGCCTTCAAAAGCTTTAATCAAAGTGACCTCGTCTGTAAATTCTACATCGGCGCCAATCGGAATGCCCTTGGCCAACCGGGTTACCGTCACGCCCATCGGCGTAATCAGATTGCCCAGGTAAACCGCCGTCGCTTCGCCCTCCGGCGTTGGATTAGTCGCCATGATCACTTCCGTCACCGTGCCGTCCGCCAGGCGCAACATCAACTCTCTGGCTTTAATGTCCTGAGGGCCGATCCCCTCCAGCGGGGAAATCACACCGTGGAGCACATGATAAAGTCCGTGATATTCCCGCGTGCGCTCGATGGCGTAAATATCCCGCGTGTTTTCAACCACGCACAGCACAGAGCGATCCCGGGATGCGTCGGCGCAGATATCACAGCGATCCCCGTCCGTAATCGAAAAACAAACGGGACAAAGTTTAACCTTCTCTTTAACATCTAGGAGAGCCCTGGATAGCCCGGTGATATCTTCCTTTGGGGCATCAATTAGGTGAAAGGCCAGCCGCTGGGCCGTTTTCTCGCCGATGCCCGGCAATTTGGACAGCTCGGCAACCAGCCGCTCAATCGCCTTCGGATACAGTCCCAACTCAGGACAACCCCGGAATATCCGGCATGCCGATGCCCTCGGTTAGTTTGCCCATTTCTGAGCCGGTCAGTTCGTCCACGCGGCTGTTCGCTTCGTTGACGGCGGCCACGATGAGATCCTCGAGCATTTCCACATCGTCCTCGTCGATAACATCCGGATCAATCTTCACTGATTTAACGACTTTCGCCCCCGTCATCACCACCTTAACCGCTCCGCCGCCGGCACTGCCTTCGATTTCCTGTTCTTCCAGATCCTCCTGGGCACGCTGCATTTGCGCCTGCATCTGCTGGATCTGCTTCATCATATTTTTCTGGTTAACCTTGCCGCCGCTCCGCGGCGCCCGTCTTTTCATTCTCGACATGAGATTCTCCTTTATCCTTCGTTTGTTTTCCTTTTCATTTTATTATAACACTTTTATCCCTGGGTTTAAAAGCCTAAAATCGTTCGATGCCTCAATTCTTAATGCCCTTTCTCATTGCGATTCAGTGGGCACGTCGCCGACAATGGCCGCCGTTTTTTCGGCAAAGCTCATGATCTCAGCGTTTTTTTTTACCACGCAGATATCCAATGTGAGATTGACATTCTCGGAAAGCGTCTGTGCCATCTTTTCAAGACTTGCCTTTTCCCGCCCCAGCATATCGGCCTGCATCGCCGCATTGGAACCGGCAAAGCGCAGCTCCAGGTGATGTCCAGACACCTGAGCCAGCCGCCCTTCGCTGAAAAAGTGCTGCAGCAGCGGATTGGTCTCGGCCAGCTGGTCGTGCATCAAACGGAAAAGGCGGTCCGCATTGATCTCCGCCGAATCATCTGATTGCGTTTCCGGTTTCGCCGTTCGGGACCCCGTCGGTTTGGATGGCGCCGAAGGCGCTTCGTCCGCCGCCGGTTGTGGGGCGCTTCCCTTCGCGACTGAATGAGCCATTGGGCGATCGGCCGCTGCCTTCGGCTGCACAGACGTTTCGAGCGGAACAGGTGCCGCTTGCGCTGTCGCCGGGCGGGCAGACTGCGGCGCGGTTGCTTCCGCGGCCGGCACATAGCCCGAACAGGCTTTGAGCACGCTCATTTCCAGAATCACGGCGCTCATATCGTTGTAACGCAGCTTTTCCTGATCGCCCAGAAGGGTGTCGACCATGGTGAACAGCCGATTTTTTCCTGCGGCTTTCGCCGTAGCCGAGAGGGTTTCAAATGCCGCTTCGCCGATACCCAGAATGCGCATGGCTGCCGGCCCGGCGGTCGCCGCCACCAGCATCTCCCGGAAGCAGGTGATCAGTTGGTCCAAAATCAGCGCGGCATCCTTGCCTTCCGCACGCAGGGTCTGCAGCGTCAGCAGCGCCTGATCGGCCGCGCCGTCAATCATCGCCCGGGCCAGCGCCAGAATCGTCTGCCGGTCGGCCATGCCCAGAAACGCGAGCACCTGCTCCTGGGTGATGGCCGCGCCGTCTTCCCGGATGTCGATGATCTGATCCAGGATGCTCAGGGCGTCGCGCATAGAGTGATCCCCCCGGGCCGCGACGAATTGCAGCGCATCTTCGTCCATGGCCACGCCGATATCCTGCAGGATCATCCGCATCCGATCGGCGATCATCTCCTGATCGATGGGGCGGATATCAAAGCGCTGGCAGCGGGACAAAATTGTCATCGGCAGCTTGTTGGGCTCCGTCGTCGCCAGGATAAACACCACGTGAGCCGGCGGCTCTTCCAGCGTCTTGAGCAGGGCGTTAAAGGCCTCCCGGGTGAGCATGTGCACTTCGTCAATGATATACACTTTGTACGCACCGAGGGTCGGCGGGTATTTCACCTTCTCGCGGATATCCCGAATCTCATCGACTCCGCGGTTGGATGCCGCGTCGATTTCGATGATATCCATGACGCCGGGCTTCTCGATTTCGCGGCACACCGCACAGGCATTGCAAGGATTGCCGTCGTGATTGTCCGTGCAGTTGATGGCACGGGCGAAAATTTTGGCGATCGTCGTCTTGCCGGTTCCCCGGATCCCCGTTAGAAGATAGGCATGGCCGACGCGGTCGCTGATGATCTGATTTTTTAAAATGCGGGTCACAAAATCCTGCCCGACCACCTCGTCAAAGGTCTGGGGACGGTATTTGCGGTACAACGCCATATAGGCCATGGCCATCCTCCCGTTCGTCTTCGTCTTGATCTTCGCTGCGCTTTCGCGCACCGGTTAAATCGCCCTCATTATACTCTTTTTCATCCCGATTGTATAGCCTTCCCGCGCATCGGCCGAGATCTTTTAAGCCGGACGGTCCGCGCCGTCTTTACGCCGAGACGCCTATTCGTTATAATAAAGGCTCAGCACCGGCGCCAACCCGCAGGGCATTCGCGCTTCGAACCGGCGTCGACATTTCGCGGATCGCTCAAAAAATGTGCGCCGTCATTTGACAGAAAGGAGATTTTATGCCCAACCGACTGACCCAACATCCCGCGCTGCCACGGGCCATGCTCTTCGCCGCCGCTTTGATCTGGGGGTCTTCATTCTTCATGATGAAACATGTGGTCGCCGTCTTCCCCACCCATTATCTGCTGGCCATCCGCTTCACGGTCGCCGCCGTGCTTTTGGCCATAATCTTTCGCAAACGGCTGTACCGCCCGGGCCGCCAAACGCTTTTGGCCGGACTTGCGGTCGGCGGCACAATGTTCATCGCCTACGCCTTTCAAACCATTGGCCTCACCGGCACCACACCGGGCAAAAACGCCTTTCTGACGGCCATCTATTGCGTGATCGTGCCTTTTTTGTATTGGCTGATCGACCGGAGACGGCCGGATCGCTTTAATATCGCCGCCGCCTTTTTGTGCATGCTCGGCATCGGTCTCGTGAGTCTCGACGGCGATCTGTCCATGGGCTGGGGCGACGCTTTAACCCTCGTCTGCGGCTTCTTTTTCGCCTGCAACATCGTCGCCGTGGCCAAGTTCAGCCAGAAGATCGATCTCATCGTGCTGACGATTTTTCAATTTGCCGTGGCCGCCGTTTGCTGCTGGGTCTGCGCCCTCGCTTTTGAGCGCTTTCCCCCGCAGATTCCCGGATCTGTCCTCGGCGAATTGATTTACCTGACGCTTTTCGTCTCGACCTTGGCCTATCTTTGCCAGAACTTCGGCCTCAAGCACGAGGAACCCGCCGCCGCGGCCATCATCCTGAGCCTGGAATGTGTCTTCGGGGTCCTTTTTTCCCTGATCTTTTACGGCGAGCACCTGACCTTGCGTCTGGTGATCGGCTTCACCGTCATTTTCCTCGCCGTCATCATCTCCGAGACCAAGCTGCAATTTCTCTCCGGAATGCGCGCGCGACGGTAAAACCGATGCCGGATCTTCGGCTTTGTTGATATCGCAAATTCTTTCTGTCTTTTCTTTTGTCGCCGCATCGGCTATGATAGCCATGAGGATTAAAGCGGCCATCATTGGCAAGGAGGTTCCGATGTTTATTACCAATGAACAAGATCATGCGTTTCGCCATGGCGATTCCGGCCCGAAGTATTTTATCCACGGGCCAAAGCTCAATTTCGGCATCGCTCGGGTGCTGCCCGGCGAGGTGTACACCGCCCACAGGCATCCGCGGATGGAAGAGGATTTTTATGTGCTGGAGGGGCATCCAACCTTTATTATCGACGGAAAGACCCACGTTAGCAAACCCGGAGACTTTATCCACATGGATCCCGGCGAGGTGCACGTGATTAAAAACGAGACCGATGCCCCTTGTCTTTACACCATTACCACTACGCCCTTTTTTGAAGCGGGGGACAAAGAGGAGGTCACCGTTGACTGGGCGTGAGCCCGAAAAAGCCAAAAAAGCGCCTGCCGATCGGCAGGCGCTTTTTTGGTGCTATGCGGTGGTTATTTTGTGAATCCGGCAATGGCCTCCGGCGCATAACCCAAGGCTGTAAAGACGGCCGCGTTATCAGCGCCAACCAAGCGCGCGGCCACATAGGTTCCCAATTCAACCACTTAAATTCCTTTTAAATGATCGATCATGACGCACTCCTTTCTCTTGTCTTGCAGTGCCTCTTCCGGCATTGAGCCAAATGCTATTCAAACACCGGGCGCCGTTTTTCCAAAAAGGCAAACACCCCTTCCCTGAAGTTGGGCGACGCCGCACAAGCCGCTTGCTCCCGCTTTTCGATGGCCAGGTATTCCCGGTAGTCCCGCCATTCGACTTCCCAGGCGATGCGCTTGATCGCCGCGTAGCAGCTCGACGGCCCGGCGGCGAGCCTTCTGGCCAATTTTTCCACAGCCGCTTCCAGCTCGTCGTCGGGCACCACCCTGTAAACCATGCCCATCGCCATGGCCCGTTCGGCGTCCACCGCTTCACCGGTCATGCACAGCTGCACAGCCCGGCTCACGCCGACGGCTTGAGCCAGAGCGTAAAGCCCGCCGGTATCCGGGATCAGGCCGACGCCTACAAAGGCCTCGATAAATTTGGCGCTTTCCGCAGCGATGCAAAAATCGCTGCACAGCGCCAGGCTGCAGCCGGCGCCGGCGGCGGCCCCGCGCACCGCCGCAATGATCGGCTTTGCCGAAATCTTCATCGCGAACACCAGGCGGGCGGAGTTATCCATGTTCGCCGCCATGTCTAAACTCCCGTCCTCCAGTCCGGCTTTAAAGCTGTCCAGCTCGCCGCCGGCGCAAAAGGCCTTGTCCGTTCCCGTGAGCACCATCACCCGCACCGCATCGTCCCGCTCCGCCGCGTCAAAGGCCCGGCAAAGTTCTTCGATCACATCGTCGTTGATCGCGTTCATCGTTTGAGGTTTGTCGATGGCGATGCGCGCGACGCCGTTCTTCACGTCATAAGTAATATTCTGATATGGCATGGTTCACTCCTTTCACTTTTCAAAACGGTTTGCTGATATAAAAAAGCCACAACGACACGCGAAGTGCCGTTGTGGATGAAGGGAATTTTAAAAGGTCGCTCAGACTTTGTAGCGGCGCTGCATTTCCCGGCCGATGACCATCCGCTGAATCTGGTTGGTGCCTTCGAAAATCTGGAAGATTTTCGCGTCGCGCATCAATTTTTCCACCGGATATTCCTTGCTGTAGCCGTAGCCGCCGAGGATCTGCACCGCGTCGGTGGTAACCTTCATCGCCACGTCGGACACGAAGGTCTTCGTGACCGAGCCGAGGCGCGTGTCGTATTGGCCGGTCTTGTCGATCATATCGGCGCAGTGATAGAGCAGGGTGCGGGCAGCCGTGGTCTGGATTTCCATGTCGGCCAGCATGAAGGAGATGCCCTGGTTTTTGATGATGGGCTTGCCGAAGGTCTTGCGGACCATGGCGTATTTGGTGGCTTCGTCGATGGCGCGTTCCGCGATCCCGAGGCAGCCGTAGGAATTGACGCCGCGGCTTCTGTCGAGGGACTGCATGGCGATCATAAAGCCCTGGCCTTCCTCGCCGATGAGGTTCTTCGCCGGGATGCGCACATCGTCGAAGCTTAAGCTCGTGGTGTTGGACAGGCGCAGGCCCATTTTGTTTTCTTCTTTCCCGACGCTGACGCCTTCCCGTTCCTTTTCGACGAGGAAGCAGGAAATCCCGTGGGCGCCCTTTTCTTTATCCGTCACTGCAAACACCGTGAACATGTCGGCGATGCCGCCGCTGGAGATAAAGCATTTGCTCCCGTTTAAAATATAGTCGTCGCCGTCGCGCACTGCAGTGGTGCGTGTCGCGGAGGCGTCGGAGCCGGCGTCGGCTTCCGTCAGGCAGAAGGCGCCGAGCTGACCGTCCATCACGCGCTCGAAGTAATACTTCACCTGTTCTTCCGTGCCGGCGATGCGCAGCGGCGTCACCCCGAATTCCGCCGTCGTCGCCGAGACGATAAACCCGGCGTCGACCTTGGCGAATTGTTCGTTGACCAACACCAGATCCAGAGCTCCGGCCCCGATGCCGCCGTATGCTTCCGGGATGAACATGGTCGAGAAGCCCTGTTCCACAAATTTTTGATACACATCCATCGGGAATTCGCCCTTGGCGTCGCATTCTTCGACGACGGGGGCGAGTTCTCGCTCGGCGAAATCCTTCGCAACTTCCACCAAATCCTTTTGTTCATCCGTTAAAATAAAATCCTGCATGTCGCGTTTTCCTTTCTCTCTCCACGTTTGCTCCAAAAATGTCACTGATCCGTTTGGGATGGCGGCCGCCGCCACGGACGCCCCCATTAAAGCCGATTCACTTTAGACATCGCCGCCGAGGGTTGCCCCCATATCGGCCACGATATATTCGCCGTCGAGCATGTCGCACAACCCGCAGGCCAAAAACAGGGTCAGATTGGCGATTTCGTCCACCGTCCCGAAGCGTCTTTCCGGAATCTTTTTCAATGTTTTTTCTTTAAAGGCCGGATTTTCCAGGGTATCCGCGTTGAGCGCCGTCTTGACGTAGCCCGGGCAGATCGCATTGACGTGGATGCCGTAGCGGGCGTATTCCCAGGCGAGGGTTTTAGTCAGATTGATGGCGCCGGCCTTGGAGGCCCCGTAGGCCGAGAGGCCGTTGTTCCCCTTGATCCCGCCGATAGAACACATGTTGATGATCTTGCCGCCGTCACCCTGGGCGATCATCTGATCGGCCGCGGTTTTCGAGCCGAAGAAAACGCCCTTCAAGTTGGAGTCGAGCACGCGGTCCCAATCGGATTCCGACATGTCTTTGACCTTCTTGGTCAGCGCCACGCCGGCGTTGTTCACCATAATGTCCAGCCGGCCAAAGGCCGCCACGGTTTGCTTCACCAAATTTTTGATGGCCTCGACTTGCTGCACGTCGGTGCTCACGCCGATGGCTTCGCCGCCCAACTCGTTAATGGCTTTGGCCACCGCGTCGCAATCGTCCTGATGGCGGCTGGTCACCACCACCTTGGCGCCGGCCGCCGCCAATTTCAGCGCGATGCCATGGCCCAAACCTTTGGTCCCGCCGGTCACAATGGCAACCTTTCCCGTTAAGTCAAATTTTGGTAATGCGTATGCTTCATTGGCCATTTGAATGTCCTCCCTATAAAAATATTGAAAATGAATTCGAATCACTGTCTTGATGAATGTTTATGACAAAATGTGTTCAAAGCGTTTGAATTGGGTTTGCGTTTCCGCCACCAATTCCTGCACAATCGCCAAGACGCTTTTCACCTCTCGGATCAGGCTCACGCCCTGCCCCACCGGATTGATGCCGCCATCGACATCTCCCGTTTGATAGGCTTTAAGCGTGCGCGCGCCGGATGTCACGCTTTGCAGGGCTTCAAAGTTCGCGCCCTGAGCCTCCATCGCAAGGCATTGCCTCGCGGCGGCGTTGTTGGCCACCCGCGCCATGTTGCCGACGCTCTTCTGGACGATCACTGTGCTGCGTTCGCCCGCCGCGCACAGCCATTGTTTGTGGGCTTCGCTGATCGGCGCTTCTTCTGAAGCCAGAAAGCGCGTGCCCATCACGACGGCATCCGCCCCGAGCATCAACGCCGCGGCGACACCCCGCCCGTCGACGATGCCGCCGCCGGCAATCACCGGCACCGAAAGCGCTCGGGACGCTTCGTCGATGAGCACCATCGTGCCCTTTTCATCCTTTCCCGGATGGCCGCCGCATTCAAATCCCACCACCGACACGGCGTCGACGCCGCATTTTTCCGCGCTGAGCCCGTAGCGAGCCGCCGGCACCTTGTGGATGTGCATCAGGCCCGCGCCGTGGATGAGCGGTTCGATAAAATCCGGCTTGACCCCGGAGGTCTCGACGGCCGTCACCCCGGCCGCCTTGCAGTCTGCGATCACCGCCCGGGCGGCCTCCCGCTGGTCGGCATCCGGCAAAAAGCTCATGTTGACCCCGATGGGCCGGTCGGTCAGCGCCCGCGTTTTTTGAAGCGCATTTTGAAAAGCTTCCGCCTTCGGATACATCGCCGAGCTCAAAAACCCCATGCCGCCGGCGTTTGAAACCGCGGCGACCAGCTCCGGCGTCGACACATAAAACATGCCGCCCTGCAAAATGGGGTAGTCGATGCCTAAAAGTTCCGTGATCCTTGTCTTCATGATTTTTTAATACCGCTCCTTCAGCAGGCGATGGTCGTCGAGCTCGGCCGGCGCCGCGATAGCCCGGCGGGCGATTTTGCCATTTGGCGTCCGCGGCAGGCGCTCCAACTGGAAGAGCGCCGTCGGCACCATGTAATAGGGCATTTTTTCCTTCAAGAAGGCTTTGATCGCCTTCACATCGAGTGTCGTGTCTGCTTCAAAATACCCACAGAGAATATTGGTGCCGCCTCTGTCCGTGAAGGATTTAACGCAGACCTCGCCGATGCCCTCAAACTGGCGCACCTGCCGTTCGACCTCGTCGATCTCGACGCGAAACCCGCGAATCTTCACCATGTTGTCCTTTCGGCAAACATAATGATAAATGCCGTCGGTATCCGCCCGCACAATATCGCCGCTTTTGTAGAGCCAGCTGAAGGCCGGCTCGTCAGAAAACGGGTTGCGAATAAAATGCTCCGCCGTCTTCTTTTCGTTGTGCAGATAGCCCCGAGCCACTTGTTCCGAAGCGAGCCACAATTCGCCTTCTGCCCCGGCTGGCACCGGGACCCCAGACGCATCCACCACGTAGCCGCGAATATCATCATTTAATCGGCCGATGGGGTAGGCACTTCGGGTGTCGGTAATTTCGTAGGCGGCGATCATGGCCGTCAGCTCCGACGAGCCGTAAACATTGAGGATGCGATAGGAGGCTTTCTTTAAATTTCTGGCCATCTCGCTGCCCACGATCAAAAGGCGCAGCTTCGTCTGGCCGTCGTCAATCTGTTGAAACTTGACGGCCATGTGGGGCGGCAAAAAGGTGATGGTGATCGCTTCCGATTTGTAAAACCGCTGCAGTTCGTCGATATGTCTTCTCACCTCTCGGGGAATGATCACGGCCGTGCATCCCAGACACAGCGCGGCATACAAATCAAAGACCGACGCGACAAAACTAAAACTCGGGAAAATGGCATAGATGTCGTCATCCGTTAACCCAAACCGATCAAAATTGCCGATGGACGCCATCACATTGCGATGTTCGATCATCACGCCCTTGGGACTGGCTGTCGTGCTGGACGTATAAATCAGCACGGCCAGTCCGTCGCGAAGCGATAAATCAATGTGTTCTTTTTTTGAAGGGTCCACCCGGCGATAAAAATCTTTATCCAAAATGAAGCGACAGCGACACTCTTCCACGATCCTTTTCTTGGTCTCGGCGGGATAATTATAATCGATATAGGTATACGCGCCGCCGGCTTTCCAGATGCCGATCATGGCCACGACGGAACAAACAGACTGCCCGGCCGCAATGCCGACGATCTCTCCCGGCTGCATGCCGGCCTCCACCAGCGCGTAGGCCAATGCGTTTGTTTCTTCCTCCAGTTGTCGATAGGTCAGTTTGCGATTGGCCTCCTTCACCGCAATTTTATCCGGGTAACACCTGACCGTCGCTTTCAGCAATTCGCAAAACGTCCATTGCTCAAAACGTTCCGGATGCTCGGTTAAATCTTTAGACCGATGACATGTTTCCATTGGAATTCCCTTCTTATTTTTCGCGGGCCTATCCGTTGCTCTTCACTTTCTTTCTGACGACAAATGCTGCGATCAATGAGATGATCGCCAGCACGCAGCCCACCATGAACGCCGCCGAATAGTCGCCGCCGTGACTCATGGTGACCGCGACCCGCGGCCCGATCAGACCGGCAATCCCGAACATCAAATACATCACGCCGTAGTTTTCGGTGATGTATTTTGAACCGAACAAGTCGGCCGTGATCGGGGTGATCGTCCCGCCGAAGCCGCCGTAGCAAAGCGCAACCAGCGCCATGCACACCACCGTCATCGTCTTTGAAGGCGAAGTGGCCAAAAGCCCCATCGCTACCGCCGGAATGGCGCAGATGATGCAGATCGTCACGTATTTATCGGTGTGGTCCGTCACCGCGCCCCACAGGATCCGACCGATCATGCTCATGAAAGAGAGCAGCGAAGCGTAAATCGCGGCCCGCGTCATCGTCAGACCGAAGCCGCTGCTCATGATCTGTGTGCACTGGCTGATGACCATCATCCCGGAGGTCAGCCCGAAGGCGAAGGTCACCGCCGCCACATAAAACATGCTGGTCTTCACCATCTGGCCCCGGTTTAAGTCCTTCACCATCCGGGTCTTCGGCACATCGTCGGCGTCTGCCGCCTTGTCAGCGCCGCCGCTGCCCTGGGCGCGTTTGTATTCCACATAGCCCTCCGGCACCGGCCGGATGATCGCCCCGCAGATCGCGAGGACAATCAGGCAGGCCGCCCCGATGACGATAAAGGCCTGGCGCATGCCCTGGCCCGCGATCATATTGGCGAGCACCGGCGACCAGATCATGGCCGATCCGCCGTAAACCCCAGCGAAAAGCCCGGAGGCGATCCCCGTTTTTTCCGGGAAGACCGAAGCCGAATAGCCCATCATCGTGGGATACATCAGCCCGGTGCCGACGCCGGTCATCAGGCCGTACACGACAAAGAGCATCGCGATGTTCGCCACAAAGCCGCTTAAAATATAACCGACGCCGAAGAGCGCCGCGCCGATCACCACCAGCTGATTCGCTTTTAAATGCTTGGTGAAGCCGCCCAAGATCGTCGGCGACATGGTCGAGCATAAGACCGTCAGCGTGTAGCAAAGCGCCACCGTCGCCGTCACCGATTCGCCGCCCAGCGCCTGCACGAAGGGTGTCTGGACGACAGACCAGGTATACCCGATCCCCAAGATAAAGCAAACCACCAGCCCCGCGATATAATACAGGGTTTTTTTACTTTCAAATGTCTTATATTCTGCGTTCATTTTCTCTCTCCTAAGGCATTTGCACCGAGCCAGAGCATACTTGTCTCGGGGCGAAGCGCAGCCTCGTCCCGGGACATGGGCGCGCTATTTCTGCGTTTTCTTAAAGCGGTCGAGCATGGCCCGCGGCGTCGCCGTCGCCCGTTCGTATCGCGGACAGTCCACCCCGTCGAAGCCCGCCAGATATTTGGCGATCTTCTTGAGCTCTTCCAG
>NZ_JAYFFI010000007.1:0-93958 GCF_036289405.1 Pseudoramibacter faecis
ACATTCTTTGGCAGGCTTAAGAACGAAATGTATGATGACTATGAAAGGGAATACCAATCGTTTGATTCCTTCTCCAAAGCAGGAAGGAACTATATAAACTACTACAATAACGAACGGATCCAGAGCAAAACAAAATGGATGCCTCCTGTAAAATACAGGGGAACATCCATCTATTGCTAACCTAGGTTCCAATGATGTGTCCAGGATTTTGGGTACATATCATCGTTCAGCACCGTTTTTTAGTGAATTATTTGACGGGAAAAGGCTTAACCAATTCTTCGTTGATCGTGGTTAGAAGTTCGTTGAGCTTTTCGAGCTCGTGGGTCGGGAAATGCTCGCCGATGCGCTTCATGGTTTCGTCATAGCCGCTCCTGTTCATGGCGTGATAGCGCATGTATTTCTCGGTGGGTTGCAGATAGTATTCCCGTTTATCCTTGGGGGACTGAATTTTCTCGAGATAGCCCTTGGCGATCAGATGATGGATTTTATAGGTCGCGTTGGGAGAAGAGATATTCATGAAATTGGCAAACTGGGCAATGGTGGGATGATCCAGCGCATAGATGGACTCCATGCAAAAGGATTCGGTGATGGACAGGCCGTTGTCCTCGCGGTTGGTGTGCAGGGCCATTTCCCGGTAAAAATACAATTTGAGTTTGCGGTAAATTTCATCCAAAGGTTTTTCAAATGCGTTCATTGTCGTGCTACCTCTAAAAATTGTAAAAAGTGCAGAAAAAATGTGTCGATTAGGCCGGATCGGAAAGGGCGAAGGTGATTTCGGCGCGGCAGGCGATTTTGCCGTCGACGCGCACGATACCCTGACCGGTGCCGACCGGCCCGCGCATGCCGGTGATCTCGGTTTCGATGGTCATCATGTCGCCGGGCGTCACCTGTTTTTTGAAGCGGGCGTTCTTAATACCGCCGAAGAAGGCGAGTTTGTCGCGGTTTTCCGGCATCGAAAGCAGAGCGATGGCACCGACCTGGGCCATCGCCTCCACGATGAGCACGCCGGGCATCACCGGATAACCCGGGAAGTGGCCGAGAAACTGCATTTCATTGGCGGAGACGCACTTGATGCCGCAGGCCCGCTCGCCGGGGACGTGATCGGTGATGCGATCCACCAATAGAAAGGGATAGCGGTGGGGCAGGATCTGCATGATTTCGTCGATGGTTAACGGGTGGGGTTCGGCCATGTCAGTCCTCCCATTTTTTCATGACGACGACGGCGTTGTGACCGCCGAAGCCCAGCCCGTTGGACAGGGCGTAATGCAGATCGGCCGCGCGGCCTTCGTTCGGCACGATGTCGAGATCACATTTGGGATCCGGCGTGCGGTAGCCGATGGTCGGCGGGATAAAGCCGTCGCGCAGCGCACAAAGGGTAAAGATCGCTTCAATTGCGCCGGTGGCTCCCAGCAAATGGCCCGTCATGCTCTTGGTGGAACTCATGGCCAGGGCCTTGGCGTGGTCGCCGAAGACGCCCTTGACGGCTTTGGTTTCGATGGCATCGTTCATGCTGGTGCTGGTGCCGTGGGCGTTGATGTAGTCGATGGCGTCCGGTGTGATGCCCGCGTCGCTCAGGGCCTTTTGCATGGCGACGATGGCGCCGCGGCCTTCCGGCTGGGGAGCGGTGATGTGGTAGGCGTCGGTGGAAGTGCCGTAGCCCACGACCTCGCCGAGAACGGCGGCCCCCCGGGCTTCGGCGTGTTCCAAGGATTCGAGGATCAGCGCGCCGGCGCCCTCACCCATAACAAAGCCCGAGCGATCGGCGTCAAAGGGCGTGGAGGCGCGATCCGGATCGTTGGTGGTGCACAGGGCCTTCATGCTGGTGAACCCCCCGATGCATAGCGGCGTGACACTGGCTTCCGCCCCGCCGGCCATCATCACGTCGGCATAGCCGTCGCGGATCTGGCGGAAGGCGTCGCCGATGGCGTTGTTGCTCGAAGCACAGGCGGTGACGACGCAGGTGCTGTAGCCCTGAAAGCCGTAGGCGATGGCGATTTGTCCGGCGGCCATATTGGCGATGCTCGACGGGACAAAGAAGGGGGAAACCCGGTCGAATCCCTTGTCGCGGCCTCGGTCCTGGGAGTCGGCGATGGTGCCGATGCCGCCTATGCCGCTGGAAAAAATCACCCCGCAGCGGGTGGGATCGGCCTCCTGGGCCATATCGAGTCCGGCAGCGGTCACCGCTTCGTGGGCGGCTATCATGGCGAACCGGGTGAAGCGATCCATGTGGCGGGCATCCTTGCGGCTGATGACCGGGCTGATGTCCAGGTCTTTTACTTCGCCGGCGATTTGCACCTTCAAATCGCCGGCGTCGAATTGGGTGATGGGGCCGATGCCGTTTTGTCCGTCCCTGGCCGCGGCCCAGCTGGCGGCCACGTCATTGCCCAGCGGGTTGACAGTCCCCATCCCGGTGATGACAACACGTCTTTGATTCATAAAAAGTCCTTTCGTCTTGAATGCTTAAACGGCCATGCCGCCGTCCACCGCCAAAACCTGACCGGTGATATAACCGCTGTCTTCATCTGCGAGAAAGGCCACTGCGTGGGCCACGTCTTCCGGAGTGCCCAGACGCTTTAGGGGGATATCCCCAGCGGCGGCGGCCTTTTGTTCGTCATTTAGGGCATCGGTCATGTCCGTCTCGATAAAGCCCGGAGCTACGGCGTTGGCGGTGATGCCCCGACTGGCCAGTTCTTTGGCGACGGACTTGGTCAGACCGATGATGCCGGCCTTTGAAGCGGCATAGGTCGTCTGGCCGGCATTGCCCCGCAGCCCGACGACGGAGCTCAGGTTCACAATGCGCCCGTAACGCTGCTTCATCATCAGGCGGGAAACCGCCTTGGTGCACAAAAAGGCCCCGCGCAGGTTGGTGGCGATCACGGCGTCAAAATCCTCGGGCTTCGTCATCATGATGAGGTTGTCCCGGGTGATGCCCGCGTTGTTGACCAGCACGTCGATGTGGCCGAAATCTTTCTTGATGCGGGCTATCATGGCGGTGACGGCGTCCGCATCGGCGACATCGGCCTGAATGGACGCCGCTGCAATACCGGGGTTGGTATCGCGGCAGGCGGCGACGGTTTCGGCGGCGGCGGCTTCGTTGCCGGCGTAGTTGACGGCGACGTTGAGTCCTTTGGCGGCCAGCGCCAGGCAAATGGCCCGGCCGATGCCCCGGCTGCCGCCGGTCACCAGGGCCGTGCGGATTTCTGTTTGATGTTCGCTCATAAATTCTCCTTTGGCCATCGGCCGATTAAGCTAAAGCAGTTTTCAACACTTCAATATCATCCGCGGTTTCCACCCGCAGGGGTTTGGTGCCGCGGAGGGTTTTTTTGATAAAACCGGAAAGGGCTTTGCCCGGGCCGATCTCCACAAAGGTGTCGACGCCCAGGTCGGCCATCCGGCGGATGGTCTCTTCCAGATAGACCGGGCTTTGCACCTGTTTTTCGAGCAACTCGGGGATGCTCACGCCTTCGGGTTTGACGTCGCCGAGGGTGTTGAAGAGCACCGGAATGCGGGGCTCGTTAAAAGGGATCGTCCGGAATTTCTGGGCCAAGGCGTCGCCGGCTGGTTTCATAAAGCTCGTGTGAAAGGGGCCGGACACAGCCAGCGGCACACAGCGGCGCGCGCCGGCCGCTGCCGCCAGCTCGCAGGCGCGGTCGACGGCAACTTTGTCGCCGGAGATGACGATCTGCCCCGGACAGTTGAAGTTGGCCATTTCCACCACGCCGGCCGAAGTGGCTTCGGCGCAGACAGCGGCAAGGGCATCGCGGCCTAAGTTCATCACGGCGGCCATGCCCACATCGAGCCCTTCGGAGGCCTTGGCCATGGCCTGTCCGCGAAAGGCGATGAGGTCAAGGGTGGTGGCGGCGTCCCAGACGCCGGCAGCGTAGAGCGCCGAGTATTCGCCGAGAGAAAGCCCCGCGGCCACGTCGGGCATGATGCCGGCTTCCCGCAGCACATTGGTCGCGCCGATGGCAAAGGCGACCATGGCCGGCTGGGTATAGGCCGTCTGATTGAGTTTTTCGGCTGGGCCGTCAAAGCAGAGGGCCTTCAAGTCGAAGGGCAGCTTCGCTTCATCAAAAACTTTGGCAAAAGCCGGGTAGCGTTCGTAAAGATCGGCCCCCATGCCGACGTGCTGGGCTCCTTGGCCGGCGTATAAAAATGCGATGGTCATGGGATCTCCTTGGAATTGAACAATTTAAACAAGGGTTTGCAGCCGGGCGATTACATCCCGGGACTCGCGGTCTAAGGACTCGAAGATTTCGGTCAGCGGGCGGATTTCGTGCACCAGGCCGGCGATCTGCCCGGCCATCAGGCTGCCGTTTTTCACGTCGCCGTCGAATACGGCTCTGCGCAGGCTGCCCAGGGTGAATTTTTCCAGCGCCATCAAATCGGCGCCGGCGGCTTCTTCCTTCAGATAAGCCTTGGTCATTTGATTTTTGAGGACGCGCACCGGGGCGCCGGAGCTTCGCCCGGTGACGACGGTGCTGCGATCCTTGGCTTTGAGCACAGCCTTTTTGTAATGCTCGTGAATCGGGCATTCCTCGGAGGCGAGTAGAACAGTGCCCAGCTGCACCCCGGTCGCGCCCAGCGCATAGGCCGCGGCGACCCCCCGGCCGTCGGCAATACCGCCGGCGGCGATTACCGGGACATCCACCGCGTCAGCCACCTGGGGCACCAGGGCCATCGTGGTGATGTCGCCGACGTGGCCGCCGCTTTCGGTGCCTTCGGCGACGACGGCGTCTGCGCCTTCGGTGACGAGGCGGCGGGCGAGGGTGGCAGAGGCCACCACCGGTACGATCAGAATGCCGGCGGCTTTCCAATCAGCCATGTATTTGCCGGGGTTGCCGGCGCCGGTGGTGATCACCGGGATCTTTTCCTCGATGGCCATGCGGGCAATGTTGTCCACGTCGGGGTTCATGAGCATCAAATTCAGGCCGAAGGGATGATCCGTGAGGGAGCGACATTCCCGGACTTCTTTGCGAATGGTTTCGGCGTCGAGGCCGCCGGAAGCGATGAGGCCGAGCCCTCCCGCATTGGAGGAGGCAGCGGCGAAGCGCCCGGTGGCGATATTGGCCATGCCCCCTTGAATGAAGGGATAGCGCGTGTGCAGCAGCGTATTGATTCGTTCCATAAAATTCCTTTCAAGTACAGTCGATGGGCATCCTATGCGTGATGCGAAAAGCGAGGGTTTGGCGGTTAGCCTTCCGGACCGCGGTAGGTGATGGCGGTGCCGCCGTAGGTCAGGCCGCCGCCGAAGCCGGCGAGCAGCAGCCTCGCGCCGGGCTCAATGCGCCCTATTTGAACCAATTCGTCCAGCGCCAGCGGAATGCTCGCGCCGCTGGTGTTGCCGAAATGGTCGAGGTTCTGATAAAACTTTGCGGGATCGGCCTTGAGTTTTTTCACCGCGTGATTGATGATGCGGCTGTTGGCCTGGTGGCAGATCACCTGGTCGATATCGTCCAGCGTCTGACCGCTCATGGCGAGCATATGACGGATGATCCTCGGGATGATGCGCACGGCGAAGCGAAACACCGGCCGGCCGTCCATCGTGATGTGGCCGTCGGGATTGCTTGCGCCGGGCACGCCGATGGCCTCTGCGTATTCGGCGCCGAGCCAGCTGTGAAAAGCCGCGTCGGGATCGGCTTTAACGACCGCCGCGCCGGCCCCGTCGGCAAAGAGCACATAGGTAGTGCGGTCGGTCATGTCTGCGGAGCGCGAGAGCGACTCCGCGCCGATCACCAGGGCGTAAGGCCGGTCGCTGTCGGCGGTGACGAGTCCCTGGGCCACGCGCAGGGCATAAATAAACCCGGTGCAGGCCGCGCCGATATCGAGGCTGGGAATGTCTGCCGGCAGTTCCAGTGCCGCGGCGACTTTATTGGCCGTGCTCGGGGTCATGGTGTCCGGGGTGATGGTGGCGACGACGCAGGCGCCGATTTGATCCGGCGGGATGCCCGATGCCTGAAGGGCACGCCAGCCGGCCGTGATGGACAGGCTGGTGGTGCTTTCGTCTCCGGAGATGAAGCGGCGGCGGCGGATGCCGGTGCGTTCGGCGATCCATTCGTCGCTGGTGTCGACCAACCGGGCCATATCGTCGTTGGTGACCACCTTCGCTGGGGTGGCCGAGCCGGTCGCAATGATGCTGATGCCGTTCATGCGTCTCCTTTCTTGGATGCCGTTTTGGGCGTCGTTGCTCCGTAGGCGCGGAACCGGGCGTAGCGCTTGTTTATCAATTCCGAAGCGCTCATTTTATTTAGTTCCTTCAGTTCTTCGGCTAATATCCTGTCGAGGGCGGTATAAACCGCGCCGGGGTTGCGGTGGGCGCCGCCCAAAGGTTCGCGGATAATGCGGTCGGCCACCCTGAGGTCCTTCAGATCCCGGGCGGTGAGCTTCATTACCGAGCACGCCTCGTCACTGCGGTCGGGATCCTTCCACAGGATGCTGGCGAAGCCCTCGGGGCTCAGGATGGAGTAGATGGCGTTTTCAAGCATAATGACGCGATTGCCCACGCCGAGAGCCAGGGCACCGCCGCTGCCACCCTCACCGGTGAAGACGGCGATGATGGGCACCGGCAGTCGGCTCATGACGGCCAGGTTGCGCGCGATGGCCTCGCCTTGTCCGTTTTCTTCGGCTTCCTTGCCGGGATAGGCTCCTGCCGTGTCGATGAAAGTGATGATCGGTCGCTTAAATTTGGCGGCCTGGCGCATCAGGCGCAGGGCCTTGCGATAGCCCTCGGGGCAAGGCATGCCGAAATGGCAGGCCAGGTTCTCGTCGAGGGTTTTGCCCTTGCGGGTGCCGACGACGGTGACCGGTTGCCCGTGAAAGCGGGCGATGCCGCCGTAAATGCTTGGATCTTCTCGAAAGAGGCGGTCGCCGCGCTGTTCAAAAAAATCGGTGAACAGATGGTCGACGTAGTCCACGACGCCGGGACGCCCGGCGTGACGCGCAAGGAAAACCCGATCGGCGGGATCGGGATGAGCGCAGAGGTGGAGCAGTTCGGCGCGATCCCGTTCAAATTGCCGGCGCTGAATGACCTGAGCCGGCGTGATGGGGTCGCCGATATCGGCGAGGCGCTGATCGAGGTGATCAATGCGGCTTTCCAGCTCCCGCAGGTTGATTTTGGATTTATCTGTGCTTGTTGATTTCAACCGTGATCCCTCCTCAGGCCTTGTGTAATCCCAGCAGCCGGCTTAACGTGTCGCGCATGACATCCCGGGGAACAATCTGATCCACAAAACCGTGCTCCTGCTGAAATTCTGCGCGCTGAAAACCTTCCGGCAGTTGTTCGCCGATGGTCTGCTCGATCACCCGGGGGCCGGCAAAGCCGATGAGGGCGCCGGGCTCCGCCAGGGTGATGTCGCCGAGCATGGCAAAGCTCGCCGTGACGCCGCCGGTGGTCGGGTGGGTGAGGCAGACGATGGACAGGCCGCCCTTTTGGGAAAAGCGCTCCATTGCCGCCGAAGTTTTGGCCATCTGCATCAGCGAGATGATTCCCTCCTGCATGCGGGCGCCGCCGCTGGCGCAAAAGAGAATCAGCGGCCATTTCTTTTTCGTGGCGTACTCGATGGCCTGGGTGATGCGCTCGCCAACGGCAGAGCCCATGCTTCCCATAAAGAAACGAGTATCCATCACCGCGACGACGACGCTGATGCCGTCGATTTTGCCCTGGGCTGTGGCAACGGCCTCGGTGGAGCCGGATTTTTGACGCTGCACCTTGAGTTTATCCGGATAACCGGGGAAGTGCAGCCAGTCAAAAGGTTTGATGCCGCGGCCGAACTCCCGGATGGTGCCGGGGTCGAGCACGAGCTGGAGCCGATAGTGGGAGCCGATGGGAAAATGATAACCGCAGCGGCACACGTGCAGATTCTTTTCCAATTCGTCGAGGGTCAGGGCGTGACCGCATTGAGGACAGAGGGTGGTTTGCTGCTGAACGGGGATGGCGTCGGGCATCGTAGTGATGCTGCGGCGTTCCCGCATCGCTTTTAAATTGAAGATTTCCTGTTTGCGTTTTTGAAAAGGATTCTTGCTCATTGCTTCACCTCGATGGGATCGAGTCCGGCACCGACGCGGTTCCATTTCATCAATTCATCCATTTCGCTTTCGAGAAAGCCGGTGTTGTAATTGCCGCGCACAAAAATCGGATCGTGCAGAATCAGATAGCACAGCTCGACCGTAGTGGGATAACCGTCGATGACGATTTCCTCCAGGGCGCGGCGCATGCGCTGAATGGCCTCGAGCCGGTTGGCCCCGTGGGCGACGACTTTGGCGACCAGACTATCGTAAAAAGGGCTGGGGCTGTAGCCGGCATAAAGGGCAGACTCGACGCGAATGCCGCAGCCGCCGGGAAAGTGCAGAAAGTTTGTCTTCCCCGGAGAAGGGCGGAAGCCGTTCATCGGGTCTTCGGCGTTGATGCGGCATTCGATGGCCCAGCCCCGCTGGCGGATGTCGGCTTGTTTGTAGGCAAGGGTCAGTCCGGCGGCCACGCGAATCTGCTCGCGCACCAAATCGACGTCGCAGACCATTTCGGTCACGGGGTGCTCCACCTGAATTCGGGTGTTCATTTCGATGAAATAATAATGAAGGTCATCGTCCATCACGAATTCGATGGTACCCGCGCCTTCGTAGCCGGCGGCCTTGGCAGCCGTCACGGCGGCGTCTCCCATGGCGGCGCGGACTTCCGGCGTCAGCAGATGAGAAGGGCTTTCTTCCATGAGTTTTTGGTTCTTGCGCTGAATGGAGCATTCGCGCTCGTCAAAATGGACGACATTGCCTTTGCTGTCGGCCATCACCTGAAATTCGATGTGGTGGGGATTGACGATGAGCTTTTCGACGTACATTTTGTCGTCGCCGAAGTTGGCCATGGTTTCGGATTGGGCTTCGGCGAAGAGAGCGGCGAAATCCTCCGGCTTGTCGACCCGGCGCATGCCCCGGCCGCCGCCGCCGGCACTGGCTTTGATGAGCACGGGGTAACCGATTTTTGCCGCGACGGCCGCACCGGTTTCAACATCCACATTGCCGTCGCTGCCCGGCACCACCGGTACGCCGCTTTTCTGAATCAGGCTGCGGGCTGCCGATTTATTACCCATCTGACGGATAACGTCGCCGGTGGGCCCGATAAACTTGATCCCTTCCGCCGTGCAGCGATCCGAGAAGACGTCGTTTTCCGACAGGAAGCCGTAGCCCGGATGGATGGCGTCGCAGCGGGTGGCGATGGCCACCTGCAAAATCGCATCCATATTGAGATAGCTTTGACCGGCCTGAGGCGGGCCGATGCAAACCGAGCGGGTGGCCAGCTGCACGTGGAGGGCGTCGGCGTCGGCGCTGGAATAAACCGCGACGGTTTCGATTTCCATTTCCCGGCAGGCACGGATCACGCGGACGGCAATCTCCCCCCGGTTGGCGATTAAAACTCTTCGAAACATGGATTACAGCTTTCTGACGCGCATCAGGGGTTCGTCGTAGGCGGCGAGTTGCCCGTTATCCACGAGGATCTCTTCGATCACGCAGTCAAAGGGAGCCGGCACTTCGCTCATCATCTTCATCGCTTCGATAAGACCGATGGTTTCGTTCTTTTTCACTGACTGGCCGACGGTGACATACGGCGGATCATCGGGAGAAGCGGCATGATAAAAAGTGCCGACCAGCGGCGCGTTGATGGTGTCGCCCCGCGCGGGAGTGGATGTTTGATCGTCGGCCGGTACTGCGCTTTGGGCGGCCGGCGTTGCCACGGGTGCGGCGACGATGGTTTCAGTTTTGGGCGCGTAGGCTTCGGCCTTTTTGAGCGACAATTCGTCATCGCCCAGTTTGATCGTCATTGATACCGATGCGCTTTGCTCAAAACGATCAATCAAATTTAAAATATCCTTTAACTCCATAGAACCTCCGAAATGTAGGTGCACTTTCTCATCACGTTACTCTGACAGAAAAGCTTAGCTAAAAATTTTTAGTCATTATATCATTGGTGAAAAATTTTCACAAGCAGCAATTATCGGCAGCAATTTTAATCCTTTCATAAATTTATGATGCCTTTGGCGAACGAAAAATGAAAGCAATATATAAAAATGATTTTCACCAGCGAAGACAGCAGAGCTTGCCTAGTGATTCAATATGCAATTGATTAAATCAAACAACTAAATTATATCGTGTTTTAGGGTAAAAAACTATTAAAATTTAAAATTATTTTAATGGTGTTATGTTTCAGAGCAATATGCGCAGAAAAAGGCAGCGACAGCGCGGAGAAATATAGGGGAACGCTTGAGCGCTTTAAAAAACAAAAATCGGATAGACAATCAGCAAAAACATGATAAAATAAAAGTACAATATTATGTAAACTATCACAGTATTGTTGAATCGCTTCAAATTTCAAATTATGATGCTAAGCATGTCGAAATGGAAAAAGGAGGAATGTGTGCGTGAAGTTGGTCCGACCAATTTTGAAAAAATCCTTAAAGGATCATCCAGATAGAGGGATAATATTGTTATCTTCTTGACAAGAAAGAAAAATGTGATATGATTGTTATATATTTAACAGGTTATCAACACAGCCCTGTTAATTGGTTTTAGCATTCACAAAAATAGTGATGGAGGGAAATTTTATGGCTAAAGAAGTTGTTGTTGTTAGCGGTTGCCGTACAGCGATTGGTTCCATGGGTGGTTCTTTAAAGAACACACCGGTTGTCGAATTGGGATCGACGGTTATCAAGGAAGCGATCAAACGCGCGGGCATCAAGCCGGAAGATGTCGATGAAGTACTGATGGGGTGTGTTCTTCAGGCGGCCCAAGGGCAATCTGTTGGGCGTCAGGCAGCGGTTTACGCCGGCATTCCGGTCGAAAAACCGGCTTTGACCCTGAATAACCTTTGCGGTTCCGGGATGAAGTGCGTCAATCTTGCTGCCGATATGATTATGGCCGGCGATGCCGATGTCCTGGTTGTCGGCGGGATGGAAAACATGACCAGAGCACCCTATGTGGTTCCGAATGGCCGTTATGGTTACAGAATGGGACCTGGTGAATTCCTGGATACCATGATTTGCGATGGCTTGGAAGACACTTTCAACCACTACCACATGGGTATGACAGCTGAAAACATTGCTGA
This sequence comes from Pseudoramibacter faecis, assembly GCF_036289405.1. Classification (NCBI taxonomy): domain Bacteria; kingdom Bacillati; phylum Bacillota; class Clostridia; order Eubacteriales; family Eubacteriaceae; genus Pseudoramibacter; species Pseudoramibacter faecis. The sequence goes on from NZ_JAYFFI010000007.1 coordinate 11,090, forward strand.
AAGATATAACCTGACCCGTCAGGAATGCGATGAAATCGCCGTGATGTCTCAGGAAAGAGCTGTGGCCGCCATTGACGCCGGCAAATTCAAAGATGAAATTGTCCCGGTTACCATCAAACAAAAGAGAAAAGAAGTCATCTTCGATACCGACGAACATCCGCGCCGCGGCGTGACTTTGGAAGGCATCAGCGGCTTGCGTCCGGCCTTCAAAAAAGACGGTGTGATTACTGCGGCTAACGCTTCTGGGATCAACGACGGGGCTGCGGCTTTGGTCATCATGTCTGCAGAAAAAGCGGAAGAACTCGGTGTGAAACCGCTGATGAAATGGATCGGCGGCACCTCCGCCGGCTGCGAACCGGAAGTCATGGGCTTAGGTCCGATTTACGCCGTTCGTAAACTTTGGGAACGCACCGGTCTTTCCATGGACGATATGGATCTGATCGAACTGAACGAAGCGTTCTCCGCTCAGGCGCTGGCCTGCATCCGCGATCTGAATGTCCCGATGGATAAATGCAACGTTAATGGTTCCGGGATTGCTCTGGGTCACCCGGTAGGCTGCACCGGTGCGAGAATCGTTGTCTCCCTGATGTATGAAATGGCGAAGAGAGGCTCTAAGAAGGGCTTGGCTTCCCTCTGTGTCGGCGGCGGCATGGGCGTTGCCTCTGCTTGGGAAAACCTGCAGTAGTCACATTTTAACCAGGAAAGAAGCGAATCATGAGTTTTGTTAAATACGAAGCGAAAGATCTGATCGGGATTATTACCATCGATCGTGAAAAAGCTTTAAACGCGTTGAATTCTCAGGTGCTGGACGATCTGGAAGCCGTGGTGGACGCGGTCGATTATGACGCCATTCGCTGCCTGATTATCACCGGCGCCGGCAGCAAATCCTTTGTTGCCGGAGCGGACATTGCCGAAATGGCCGACGATAATAAGGCCGAAGGCAGAGCTTTTGCCGAACATGGCAACAAATTATTCCGGAAAATTGAAACCCTGCCGATCCCGGTGATCGCAGCGATCAATGGTTTTGCGCTGGGTGGCGGCTGCGAACTTTCGATGGCCTGCGATATTCGCCTGGCAGCAGACAATGCCGTTTTCGGGCAGCCGGAAACCGGCCTCGGTATCACGCCGGGCTTTGGCGGCACGCAGCGCTTAATGCGCCGCATCCCGGTGGGCATGGCCAAGGAAATGATCTATGCCTGCAACAATATCAAGGCGGAAGACGCTTTGAAGTGGGGGCTTGTCAATGCGGTTTATCCGCAGGAAGAACTGATGCCCGCCGCTGAAAAACTGGCTGGCAAAATCGCCAAGAACGCTCCAATTGCCGTCCGCATGTCCAAAGCGGCCATGAACGAAGGCATCGAAGTGGATATGGATCAGGCGATCGGCATCGAATGCGATCGCTTCTCCGCATGCTTTGAAACAGCCGACCAGAAGGAGGGCATGACCGCATTCCTCGAAAAGAGAAAGCACGAGCCGTTCCAGAATAAATAATCCGTCACGGCGATAAATTGCGGGGAAATCACAATGATTTCCTCGTCTTTGGTATTTTGAATTTGGAGGTAAGTTAATGAAAGTTGGCGTTATTGGTGCGGGCACCATGGGAGCTGGCATTGCCCAGGCCTTTGCCCAGACAGATGGTTATGAAGTGGTTCTTTGCGATATCAAACAGGAATTTGCCGACGGCGGGAAAGCTAAAATTGACAAAAACTTGAGCAGAAGCGTTGCCAAAGGCCGCATGGAACAGGCAAAAAAAGATGAAATCATGGGCAAGATCGTCACAGGTCTGGTTGAAAAGGATCTGGTTGGCGACTGCGACCTCATTGTCGAAGCTATCCTTGAAAAGATGGATCTGAAACACGAAATGTTCCAGAATCTGGATAAGATCTGCAAACCAGAATGTGTTTTCGCATCCAACACCTCTTCGCTTTCTATCACGGAAATCGGTCAGGGCGTCGAACGTGACGTGATTGGTATGCACTTCTTCAATCCGGCTCCGGTCATGAAGCTGATTGAAGTGATCGCCGGCTACAACACAACCGACGAAACCGTCGGAAAAATCAAAAAGATCTCAGAAGAAATCGGCAAGGTGCCGGTTCAGGTTCAGGAAGCGGCCGGCTTTGTCGTTAACCGCATTCTGGTGCCGATGATCAACGAAGGGATCGAAATCTACGCAGCGGGCACCGCTTCTGCGGAAGATATCGACACTGCGATGAAACTTGGCGCAAACCACCCGATGGGGCCGCTGGCTCTGGGCGATTTGGTCGGCCTCGACATCGTGTTAGCCGTTATGGAAGTGCTTCAGGCTGAAACCGGCTCCGATAAATATGCGCCGGCTCCGTTGCTGCGCAAGATGGTGCGCGCTGGTGCTCTCGGCGTTAAGACAGGCCACGGCTTCTACGACTATACCAAATAAGACCATTCGGTCTTCTAAAAACACCTGCTCTCCATCCGGAAAGCGGGTGTTTTTTCGTGCATGATCTTAAAAGGAAGCAACCGGTTCCGGATCGCGGGCAGAAAAGATGGCCGCGGCGCGATGCGATCGGGTATTCGCGGTTATAATGAGAGCAAGTGACAGGACATGAGAGAGGAGTGTGTTAAAAATGAAGATCAGTGTTTTAGGATGTGGACGATGGGGGAGCTTTCATGCCTGGTATGCCGATCGTCTCGGGCATGAGGTGACGCTCTGGGGGCGGCCGGGATCGGCACGACTTGAAGCATTGCGGGCTACCCGGCGCAACGATTATCTGGATCTGCCGACTTCGGTAGCGCTGACAGATGATCTGACAACGGCCCTGTCGGGATGCGGCCTGTGCATCATCGCCATCAGCGCACAGCAGCTGCGCGCCTTTGCTGGGGATTTGAGGCGCACCGGCGTTCCGCTGACGATGCCTTTTATTTTGTGCATGAAGGGGCTGGAAATCGGCAGCGGCAAACGCCTGACCGCGGTGATGCAGGAAGAGCTGGGCCGGCAGATCCGAGTGGCGGTCTGGGTTGGGCCGGGACACGTGCAGGATTTCGTGCAGGGGATGCCCAACTGCATGCTGATGGCATCAGAAGACGGGACGCTGACGCGTCAGCTGGTAGCGGCGCTGGATGGCCCGCTCATCCGGTTCTATTATGGCCGGGACCTTCTGGAAATTGAAGTCGGTGCGGCGGCCAAAAATGTCATGGGGATCGCGGCCGGGATGCTGGACGGCCTGCATTTGTCGAGCCTGAAGGGGTCGCTGATGGCGCGGGGGACTCACGAGCTTTCGGTGTTGATCGCGGCCCTGGGAGGCGATGCCCAGACGGTGTACGGATTGAGTCACCTGGGGGATTACGAGGCGACGCTATTTTCGGCACACAGCAATAACCGACGCTTCGGCGAGGATTTTATTTTGGGCAGGCCTTTTGACAAGCTGGCGGAAGGGGTTTACACGACAAAGGCTCTGCTTGATCTGTCGGCGCAAGTGGGCGTGGAGCTGCCCATCACCCGGGCGATACAGGCTATTGTGGCGGAAGGCGCCGATCCCCGGCAGGAGTTGGAAAAATTATTTTTGCGGGCAACCAAAACAGAATAGCAACCAGTCAAATATCGGTCCCTGTCGCATGACGGGGATTTTTTATTGGCAAAAATCGCCTTCGGCGGGGATCGGCACGGCAAAGGCGTGTGACGGGCGAGGTTGCCTTAATAAAAGCTTGAATTTTAGCCAAATGCGATGAAAAAGCTATTTGGAATAAAAAATGGCGATTAAAAGCAAGGATTGAAAACGACACAATAGAAAGCGGTCATCATTGGATGAAATATCGAAGAAATGGGGGAGAAAAAGGTCAAAGTGATGAAAATTATGACAGTTTGGTCATGAACCATGGCAGCTGATGATGATCGGGAGATTGCTTTCATTAAGTTTCAACCGCTAAACGGATAAAAAACTTCATTCGGGTTATATAATTCAGGAAATTTTATTAAGTCCTTTGAGTAAGGGTTGCTATTCTTTTCAGGATCTGTTAATTTACCCATGAAGTTTAGAAAAAAAGTTATCGGAAATTCAGAACGTTTGTCGAAGGAGACATGGGATGAAATCGAACCTTGTCACAATTAAGAATAAAAAAACCTGGGCCTTGGCCGGCTTTGTCTTTGCATTGGTGCTCTGTATTTTGCTGGGAAGCAAGAGCTTATGGGTGGAGGCGGCCCCGGGAGAGGTCAATACCGCCGATAGCCGGGCGGACGGTATCACGATGAATCTTTTCGATTATTGGGGAAGAGATTATTCGGGAAAAACCTTAGACGATGGTGGGAATGTGCCGCCGAGTCCCTTTAATGTGGGCATTAATCAAAATCATTCTTTAAAGTTCACTTCCTATGGCGTGAAAGGATCGGGCATTAACCATTTTACCGGGGCGAACCAGCCCGCCAGAACAGGGATTGTGAAGAAAACGCTGGGAAACGATGGTTACCCGGTGCTCTCCGGCGGGAGCGAGAGTCTCAAATACCTATTTGATACTAATAATATTAATAATGCCAAGAATACCTATGCCAATGTTAATCATCTGATGACGCGGGACGGTCAGGGAACCTACCAGTACGACAGTAATAAAAACTATGCGTACTACAATTCCAGCCAGGGTAGCGGCGGCAATTTTAAGGTCTATAACGGGACGTACAACACATCGAATAACAGCAGCTATAAAATCGGATTTTTTCCCTTTACCGATTATAACAGCAGCCAAACGTACATCGATAATAACACGCCGAATCAGCCCTATAGTAATATCAATCACCAATACTACAACCACCATTTCGGGATGACGATGAATGCGAACTTTTCGCTGCCCCATAACGGCAAACTGCCGAACGGGAAGGATATGGTCTTTGAATACAGCGGCGACGACGATATGTGGCTCTATATCGACGGGGTGCTGGTGCTGGATATCGGCGGCATCCACGAGCCGGTGCACGGCACCATCAACTTTGCAACCGGCGAAGTGAAGATCTGGCCGCAAAACAACCCGAGTAATGTGAAGACAACGACCCTGAGTGCCATTTTTGCCGAACAGGGGATTAACTGGCGCAACGACACCAACCACAAATTCGACATGTTCTATCTGGAGCGGGGCGGTCAGTATTCCAATCTGGCGCTCACCCTGAACATTCCCATCACCAAAACCGTGACGGTGAACAAATCGGTGGAGGGCGAACAAAGCGCGGATTATCTGAACAAGGACTTCCAATTCCAGGCGCTGGTGGATAAGGGCGATGGTCGTTATGTGCCCTACGAAGGCAACGTCGAAATTTACGGCAAAACCAAACATGTGTCTGACGGCAAATTCACATTGAAGCCCACTCAGAACGCCAAACTGCTGGATATGAAATCCAATTGGAAATATAAAATCGTTGAGCTGGGACTGGACGGCAGCCATTTTTCCGGTGTAGATATCAGCGGTAGCGATACGCAGACAGTCAATTTGTCTGACGGGCAAAGCAGCTTGACGGCCAGCAGCGCCGGAGTGAGTGCCAACGCTGGCAATAATGTGCTGAATTTCAAGAACAAGATCCGGGAAGAAAAGAAAAACATTACCGTTGAAAAAAAATGGGAAGGGGACAGCGCGTCCGAACGGCCGGCGAAAATCCAATTTCGGCTGTATCGCATTAAGAACGGGGATACCGCGCATAAAGAGGTTTACCGAGATGCCAGCGGCGCGACAACCTTCACGCTGACATCGAATGACGGCTGGCGAAAAACATTCGGCGGATTGGTAATGAAAAGCGGAACGGATAACTATACCTATGAGGTGGAAGAAATTTCCGTGCCAACTGGTTATGTGGTGAGCTATTCAGAAAGCTCCGGTCAATCGGGCACCACGCTAACCATTAAAAACGAGATGAAAACCAAGGTAAAGGTGGAAAAAAAATGGCAGCAGGCCGACGGATCACCCTTGGAGAGTCCGCCGGATAAGGTAAAAGTCCAGCTTTACCAATACAAAATGGCCGAGAAAACGACGACGGTCCCCAATCCGCCGCCGACGGAAACGGTGCCGGTGACCTTTACGACCAGATATCATGGTGCGGCCGGAAGCAACGGCGGCAACAGCACCAGCTTAGGCCTAACGAGCGGTGATTTGGGCGATTTTACTTATCAGGTGCCAAAAGGCGGCAGTATTACCTTTACTGTCCGGAGCCGATCAACAGGATTTGGCGTCCATCAGGTAAAAGCAGGCGAACAGACGCTTTCTGCGACAAATCCAGTGGATACGGATATAACCAATCGGTACCAGGATGGGGGACAATGGAAAAATATGCGCGTGCAGGCGACCTACACGCTTTCCAATGTCAACAATGCGACGACCGTTGAAACGGATATGATTGGTTGGTTGCAATGGGTTTCAGGAACGCTGTCACTGAAAGCCAGCATGGACTATATTGAGATCTCCACTGCCGGATCTTCGTCGGGGGGAACGACGACCATTACAACCAAACCGACACCGCCGAAAAAAATGTCGGATATTCAGGATACTGAGAATCTGAAGGCATATCCGAACGGGGAAGCGACATTGACAGCCAATGGTTGGTCACACACATTTGGTGATCTGCCGGTGCAGACAACGGAGAATGGCAAAACTTATTATTATTTCTATTACGTGAAGGAAGTGGATGGTCCGTCCGGTTTCACCACGACCTATGAAGGAAATGATGGCACCAGCGGCAATGTAACCATTAAAAATGTGAAGGATTATTTCCCGTTTGGATTTACAAAGGTGGACAGCACCGATAACAATAAGTATTTGGCGGGGGCAGAATTTTCACTCTATAAAGACGAAGCATGTCAGAATATTGTTGGAGTGTATCTCACAAAAGAAATGCAAGGGGACAAGGTAACCACTTTTTCGTCGGATCAACAGGGAAATGTGAGGGTATTTGGCCTGAAGCCGGGTGTCTATTATCTGAAAGAGATCAAGGCGCCAAATGATTATTATCTGATTGAAAAACCCATGAAAATCGAGATCGATCAGGACGGCAATGTCACCGTGCTGATGGGCAATCCGAACATTGGAATAGATTCTGCAAGCCATGCGGTGCTGGTAAAAGATAATCCCATTTATGAGCTGCCGAACGCCGGCGGTATCGGCACCCATGTGCTGACGCTGTTAGGCAGCATGATGCTGACAATAGGAGCACTCATTCTTTACAGCCAAAAGAAGCATCCAAAGTGTCAGCGATGATTTAATCATTCAGAGAAATATAAATACAGAAGGGACGTGATGGACAGACGGGAACAAAAAGAGGAACGGGATATAAAAGACAAAACATGTAAAACAAACGAAAAGGAGAACAAGTATGCAAAATATCAAAAAGAATATCAGTGCCATCTTGATCGCGCTGGTCATGATGCTGGCGATGGCTGTTCCGGCGTTCGCGGCGGAAGTTAGCGGCACCATCACCGTTAAAGGCGTGGAACCCGGTGTGACCGTCCAGGCATATAAAATTGTCAAAGCGGAATACAGCAATGGGGAATTTGTCAAATATTCAGAAGTAAAGGCTGGTTCCATTGCCGACAAGACGACCTTCAAGCCGACGGCAGCGGAAATTAAGGACCTGGTTGCCGCAGCCAATGGCGGTCAGCTTGGAGCGCCGATCGATTTGGCCGCTTCCGGTTCGGACTATTCCAAATCCGGTGTGGCTGCAGGGGAATACCTGATATTGGTGAAGGGCGTCGGCAGCGGCAGTCCGGTCGCGGTTTACAATCCGATGCTGGTTAGCGTCAACGTGAAGGGCGATAGCCACGACGGCACGGTCACAGCCGGCAAGGACGAACATCTTTACGGAGATGCGAACGCCTATGCAAAGAAATCCGAACCTTCCATCACCAAAAAGATCGTCGACAGCAGCAAGGAAGACAAGGGTGATACGGCCGCCATTGGCGACACCGTGAAGTTTGAAATCGGGACGACCATTCCTTCTTATGCAGGAAACTACACCAATCCGAAATTCACCGTATCCGATACGGTAAAAGATGGTCTGGAAGGCATCGGCAATGTTGTGGTTAAGGCGGGCAGTGATACGCTGACCAAAGATACGGACTACACGTTGACCAATAACGGGACCAGCTTTACCGTTGACTTTAAAGCGGATTATATTTCTGCCCACGGCAATCAGGCAATCACAATCACTTATAACGCTAAATTGGGCAACAATGCGGCGGTGAATTTTGATCCCAACGACAATACGGCAAAAGTTACCTATTCCAATTCTCCGAGCACGACAAAGGATTCTGACGAAGTCACCACCCATCACTATACCTTTGAAATTAACGGGAAGTTAAGCGGGAAGAATCCCTGGAACGAAAAACGCACGCAGGAAGTCATTAAGGTTGACGACAAAGGCAACAAGACGGTCATCAGCACCAGTGAAATTACGTCGGAAACCAAATACGGGGATGCCAATGCGCTGCCAGGTGCTGAATTTGCCATCTACAAACAAGGCGCGGACGGCCATAAAACAGGCGCGCCCCTAATGACGGCCAAATCAGACGCGACCGGTCGGCTGATTGGCTTCAAAGGTTTGGATGCCGGCAAGTATGTGATTGTTGAAACAAAGGCTCCCGATGGCTACGCGTTAAATGAAACGGAAATTCCGGCTGAAATCACGGCGGATATCGATGCGGCAACCGGTTTGCTGAAATCCTACAAGGTGACCATTAACGGGAATGCGTCGGAGTACACAGCCACTTATACGGGGACGACCATTACGACCATCGACAAAGGGACTGAAAACAAGACGACATTGATCGAAAATAAGACCATCGGCACGCTGCCGAACACCGGGGCCATGGGGACCTATATCTTCACAGCCATTGGCGTCGCCATCATCGCGATTGCTGCAGGCCTGTACTTTTCGAAAAAAAGAAAAAACCATCAGTCTGAATAATTAAAATTGAACTTTAAAACGGCAAATAGAATTTGGTGGCCGACCGAAAGATCGGCCACCGTTACAATATTATGGAGAGACCTATGAAGAAGCGACAAATCAATTTTAGCAACCTTCTGGTGCCGTTGCTTTTTTTAATAGGGTTGTCCATATTGTTGTATCCAACCATCAGCAACCGATGGAATGCCTATATCAGCGAGCAGACCATCGGGGACTACAATCACGATGTTCAAAAGATGGATCATAAAGATCTGGATCGTGCCTGGGAACAGGCCAAGGCCTATAACGGCATTTTGAACGAACCTTCGGTGCCGGATGCCTTTTCGATTCGTGACGGTATTCGAGATCCTTACTATGAAAAATTACTGAACATCAACCGCGATGGCATTATGGGATACATCAGCATTCCGTCTATCCATGTGAAACTGCCGGTTTATCATTACACGACGAAGGCCGTGATGCTTAAAGGCGCGGGGCATTTGCTGGGCTCTTCACTGCCAGTCGGCGGCAAAGGGACGCACGCCGTGATATCAGCGCACAGAGGCTTGCCTTCTGCGAAGATGTTCACGGATTTGAATATTCTGAAAAAGAAAGATCACTTCTTTCTGCATATCCTCGACCGCGTGCTGGCCTATAAAGTCGACCGTATCGTGACCGTGAAGCCCGAGGAAGTGAAATCTCTGGCGCCCGTTAAAGGGAAAGATTATGTGACACTGGTCACCTGCACACCTTACGGGGTTAACACCCATCGGCTGTTAGTCCGGGGACATCGGGTGGCCTATTCGCCGAAACTCGAACATCGGGAAGGTCAGAATAGAAAGTTTGGATTTGGCCACGGGATTCTGGAAGTGCTCAGTGCCGCAGCGGGAATGATTGGCGCATGGTTATTGTTTAAACTGTACCGAAAGATGCAGAATAAACGACAGAAAAGAAATACCGGAGAAGAATCAAAATAAAAAATTGCATTCCATATGAGATCAAGGAAAGAGGGAAATGATAATCATAGATGACAAGTAATAAAACGAAGGGCGGCGGAAGGGGACACGGCATTAATGCGCTCGCATTATTGCTGGCGGTGGTTGGTATTGGCGTGCTGTTTTATCCGACCATCAGTGATTTGTGGAATCGACAGTTTAACGCGCAGAACATCCACCAATATCAGGAAAAGGCAGAACAGCTGACTTCGGAACAAAAGAAGAACATCTGGGAAGCGGCCTGGCAGTACAATGCGGATCATCCGACGAATACCGTCACCGACGTTTTTTCCAAAAAAAAATCGTCGATAACAAAGGACGAAAGATACAACACTGTGCTCGATCCGTCCCGCAACGGGATCATGGGCTCGGTGGAAATTCCGAAGATTCGGCTGCAGCTGGCCGTTTATCATGGCACTTCGGCCGCCGTGCTCGAAAAAGGCGCGGGCCATGTGCAGGGCACCAGCCTGCCGGTCGGCGGCAGCGGCACCCACGCGGTGCTCGCGGCCCATCGGGGACTGCCCAGCGCCAAGCTCTTCACGGATTTGGATCAAATCAAAAAAGGCAATCATTTTTATCTGGTGATCATGGGACAGACCCTGGCTTACCGGGTGGATAAAATTTCGGTGGTGAGCCCAGAAGCCCTGGACGCGCTGGCCATCGAGCCGGGCAGGGATCTGGTCACGCTGCTCACGTGCACGCCCTATGGCGTGAACACCGAGCGGCTGCTCGTGCGGGGGCATCGGGTACCCTATGTGCCTAAAATCCGAGCGGCAGAAAAGGGCCCGCTCATCGATCGCAGCCTGGCATGGAAATTGCTGCTGGCGGGACTGGTGAGCGTGGCGGTGATTTTAACCATCATGAAGCGGCGCATGGCCGATCGTCAGGCGACAAAGGAAAGAGAAACAAAGGAGTAGAAGCATGCGCGGAAAGTCAATCTCTATTAAAATGGCAACGGCAGCCATCATGAGCCTTGTGCTGGGTGCGCTGCTTCTGATAGTGCCCGTCTTTGCGGATGATAACCGCGTGCCGGCGCTTTCCGGTGAAAAGAGCAGCATCACCGTAAAGTTTTGCTATGTCGACGGGAGCCGCAGCGTGCCTATCGCCGGTGCGCGGATGGCGATTTATCAGGCGGCAAGCTTACAGGTACGCGGGGGCGGCGCGGTTTATACGGCGACACCGACCTATGCCTCGGCCGGCATTCATTACGAAGGAATGACCGCGGCCGCCTCGAACAGGGCGGCGATCAAGCTGGCGGGACTGGCGAAAAAGCAAAGCCCTCGGGCAGCGGCCTCCACGGATGCCAGCGGTCAGGCTCGGTTTACCGGTCTTGATCCGGGCATCTATTTGGTGATGCAAACGGGAGCTGAAGGTGCGGCCCGGGGTTACGAAACGCTGGCGCCGTATCTCATCATGGCGCCGGCAGTGGTTCAAACCGATAGCGGCAACCGCTGGCAATATCAGGTGGTGAGCCTGCCCAAACCGGGCGTGGTGCCCAAGACAGCGCCGCCGGTCAATCCGCCGAAACCCCACCATCCGCCGAAATCCCGCCGGGTTAAAACAGGAGATACCGCCCGCACGTCGCTGTGGGTGGGCACGCTGCTGATGGCGGCGGCCGCGGCGCTCATGGCGGCTGATTGGCGCCGCCAAAAAGCGATTGACCAAAGAACCGTCGACAATTGAATAATATGGATGAGAAATCGGAGAACTAAAGCTGTTGTGCTGAGAGGCCAGCAGCTTTTAACGTGGCGGCCCGCGAAGCCAAGAATCATGAAAAACCAAACGGATATAAACGGCCGGATCATCGGCAGAATAAAAACCATTTAAAATATTGGGAATAGTAGTGTCGGATGATAGAAAGAAAAGCAATGAGTGATCAAAAAATTGATATTCGTGATGAACAAACTTTATTAAAGACAATAGGCGCGTGCCAACATGCGAAAAGCAAGGCGGTGACGATTCCGATTCCGGGAGACGAAGATCGGGACGGCTGGATCCAGACGTATCTTCTGGCCGACGGTTTTTACCTCATGAATATTGATATCCGCAGTGAGCAGATCCCTCAAATTGCCGCAAGTTTGGCATGGGACCGGGCACTGATCATTAACTATTGCTTTCATGGCCGCTGCGAAGTGCCCTTGACGGACGGCAGCTACACCTATCTTTCCGACGGTGAGTTGTCTATCGATATCGGTCCGGTCAAAACGGATTTTTATTATCCGTATTCGGAATACGAAGGGCTGGAGCTGATGATTCAGATGGATGCGGATTGGGATATGGATTTTCGATTGCTGGGTGAAGATTTTCGCGCCCCGACGATGCTTTATGACGAAGTGAAGGATGAGAACCCGCCCTGTGCTTACCAGGTGGATTCGCCGATGGTCAAAATGATGCGGGACCTGCGGACCTATATGGGTTGCCATGAAGACCGTCACATTGTGGCAGTGAAGGTAGCGGAATGGCTGATGATGTTGGCAAAACACCAGAAGCATCTGATGAAGATAAAGAAAACCGCTTATACGCAATCCCAGGTGACGATTGCGAAGGGTGCGCAGAAGATTATCATGGCGGATCTGAGCAAGCGCCACACGGCCCGGGAGCTCGCCCAACGGTTTAATGTGAGCGAGACAAGTCTCAAAACGTATTTCAGACATGTTTATGGCTGCGGCTATGCGGCATATCAGCATAACCAGCGTATGAAGCGGGCGGCGAGACTGCTTGTGACAACCAGCCAGAAAGTTTCAGAGATTTCGACTTTAGTGGGCTATGTGAGTCAGGCAAAGTTTGGTAAACGCTTTAAGGAGACTTATGGTGTGACGCCATTGGAATATCGCCGGAACGCAAGGCTTGACAGGGATCAGTATATTGGAAACATTGGAAACGTTCCTTCCGATCACTGTCATCGATGAAGCAAAAAATTTTTTCACGATTAAAAAGCTTGCATTTGCAATAATTATTTGCTAATATAAACATTAAATTCCGTGATAACGGCAAAGAGGCCACACCTGTTCCCATCCCGAACACAGCAGTTAAGCTCTTTAGCGTCGAAAGTACTTGGCGGGCAGCTGCCTGGAAGGATAGAACGTTGCGGGATCTTTTTTTATTGTTTGAACTTTGCTATAATACTCGACATGAACAGCGGCAACAGCGAGCCGCGGACGAGAGGTGTGTAATGGGGAAAGATCAAAGAATCAAACGGTGGCTTGGCATTTTGGTGGCGCTGATGCTTTGTTGGGGCAGCGGTGCGTCGGTGCAGGCGGCGGAAAAAACCGGGACCGCAACGCTGCGGGTGATTTTTACCACGGATCTGCAGGCGCAGCTGACGCCAACGGCCAAGGGCAGGGGCAGTGTTGGAGGCTACAGCCGGCTGGCCAGCCTGATCGCGGCCAATAAAACAGACAGCGCCGTCGTGCTGGACACAGGGAATTATTCCCAGGGGTCGTTATTTACCACGATTGGCGCGACGGACAATCCGGGCCTCAAACTGATGGGCACGATGGGCTATGACGCGACAACGCTGGGCAGCGACGAATTGGCGCAGGGCGTTTCGGCATTGGCAAAGGCCTGGACGGTGCCGGGGCTCACAGCTGCGCACGCGCCGATGGTGCTGGCCTCCAATTTAACCTTTGGCAAAAGCAAAGACAGCCGCACGCTGAAAAAGGCCTACGCCTCGGTGGGACGGAGGACCAAAGTGATCCATGCCGGTAAAATAAAAGTGGGCGTCTTCGGACTGATGGGCAAAAATGCTGCGGCCCAGATCGCCGACAGCGGCGATCTGAGCTTTGCCGATCCGGTTAAAACCGCGAAAAGTTGTGTAACCGCTCTGAAAAAAAAGGATGTGGATTGCATTATCTGCCTGTTTCAGGGCGGCGGCACGACAGCTGAAGCCGAAACGCTGGCCGATAAGGTCGACGGCATCAATGCTATTTTGCTCGGCGGAACAGGCCGAGCGCTGGCGGATCCGCTGACGGCAAACAACGCGGCCATCGTTGCGGCGGGCACCCGAGGCGAAAAACTCGGCGTGCTGGATCTGAACGCAAAAAGTGGTGCCGTCAAGGCCTACGGGCTGGTGCCGGTGACCGAAAAAATCAAAGCGGACGAGACGGTGGCCGGGCAAATCGCCGATTATCAAAAGACCGTTCAAAAACGGGCGCTCGACGCGCATCAGTTGAATTTTGACACGGTGATTGCCCGGAGCAACAAAAGCTTCGTGTCGGCTGCAAAAGTGAAGCGGCAATTCGGCGATGCGGATATCGAAAACCTGCTGACGGATGCCTATCGCCATCAGGCGCAGAATGGTAAAAGGCAAAACGTTATCGGCATTGCGGAGGCTGGCGGGACACGCGGCAGTCTTTCGGCGGGGGATCTCACCGCGGCGGATCTGTATCAGGTCACGGCGCCGGGAGAAGGCAGCGATCACAGCGTCGGCGCGTCGATGATTGTGGCCTATCTCACCGGAGAAGATCTGCGCAACCTTTGCGAACTCGACTTGACTCAGGGGAAAAACGGCGGGGCTCATCAGCTTTTCTTCTCCGGCTTGCGTTATACCTATGACCGCAATCGCACCCCGATGAATCAGGTGACGCGGGTGCAGGTGCAGACCGCGTTGGGCCGATGGCAGGAGGCGGGCGGCCATAAGCGCTATGCCGTGACGATGAACTGGACGCTGGCCAAACGGCTGAGCCGACTGGCTGCCAAATCAAAAAGTTTGGTGAGCGTTTCCTTTGAAACCAAGACGGGCAAGGAAATTCAGTCGCTGCGGGACGCCGTCCTGACGGATCAGGAAGGCCGGGAAGTGAAAGACTGGCAGTGCCTTGTGACTTATCTGAAGGCACAGGCGCCGGACGCTTCTGGCAAGCCGGTGGTGCCCGCAGCCTACAACCAGGTGCGTAAGGGCAAAATTGCGGTTTCCGGGACGAATGTGCAGCGCTACCTGGGGAATCCCTCGCGCATCGGCTGGCTCACTTATGGCGTCGTTGCATTGGCGGTGATTTTGGTGGCGGTGATCGTCGCCCTCATCGTGACGGCCAGACGGCGGGGCGGCCGAAGGCAATCTCAGAATTACCGGCGCAGCCGAAAATTCTAAACAAAAAATGCCGGCAATCAAAAACCGGCGCTCATTCAGGACGAATGGGCGCCGGTTTTTATGTGCGGATTTAGACATCGGATGTCTCGGAAAGGCGAGGGGTCTTTTGGCGGTCACGCTGATCGATGCGGTTGACGATCGCTGCGATGGCCTGATCGCCGGTGATGTTGCAGGCGGTGCCGAAACTATCCTGCGACAGATGCAGCGCGATGATGAGCTCTCCCATGCCGGAAGTGAAGCCGAGCATGGATTTGATGATACCGAGGGCCGCCATGACGCCGCCGCCGGGGACGCCGGGAGCGGCAACCATCGTGATGCCCAGCATAAAAATGAACGGGGCATACATTGCGAGGGTGGGCGTCGTGCCGGTGGCGATGAGGATGCCCATAGAGCCGAGCACCAGGCAAATGGTGTCGCCGGCCAGGTGAATGGTGGCGCACAGCGGGATTACAAAGTTGCGCACATCGCTGCCGATGCTGTTGTTTCTGGCGTTTTCAAGGTTGACAGGAATGGTCGCCGCCGAAGATTGGGTGCCCAGCGCGGTAAAATAGGCCGGCATGATGTTTTTCAGGTCGCGCCAGCGGTTTTCCTTGTTGTAGAGGCTTGCCACGGTGAACTGCACGAGGATATAGGCCCATTGCAGCGCGAGGATCATGGCATAAAGCTTTGCGAACATGATGATGGTGGGCACCAGTTCGCCGGAAGCGGCAATCTTGGCAAAGGTACCGGCGATGTAATAGGGGATCAGCGGGATGATGATCCCTTCGAGCACCTTGGTGATGATGGCCTTAAAATCCTGCATCAGGTTCATCATCGTAGGGGTGTCGGTGTTGGCCATGGCCAGCCCGAGCACAAAAGCGAGAACCAAGGCCGTCATGATCGGGAAAACCGGATCCACCGTGATGGCAAAGAGCACTTTAAATTCCGTGCCTTTCACCACGCCGCCGGTGATGTGGGCGATGAGTGACGGGAGCAGCGCCTTGCCGAGGATAAACGAGATAAAACCGGCGGTGATCGTCGACAGATAGGCCAGGGCAAGGGTGATGCCGAAAAGTTTGTTGGCTTTTTTGCCGAGCTCGGCGAGGCCGACGGCCACAAAAGCCAGGATGAGCAATGGGATGATAAAATTGAGGAAGGTCGAAAACAAGGCGGTCAGCGTTGCGATAAAGCGGATGAAACAGACATAGGGCGCGGTTTTGCCGATGCTGAAAAGGCCGCCGACACTGCCGATGAGTATCCCGGTGGCGATGCCGATAAGCAGGCGGGGCAGCAGACCGAGCCGCCGGCGTTTTTGGGTGGTGGATTTGTTCAAATGAGAGCCTCCTTCAAATGGCGAAATGCATGAGCAGATCAATAGCTTAATCTTTTTTATTATATTGAATTTTGGCGCATCAGTCAATTTTACCGGCGTTAAAAAGGCTATTGGCAGGTAAAAAAATCACAAGGCGCTTCAAGAACGCGCGCGGTCCCAGCTAAGCCATGACTGCGTCGATGGCTGCCGTCTGGCGGGCCAGCAGGGCGTCGGCCTGCGCCAGCAGCGCGGGATCGTTCAAAATGGCACCGAAGCTTGCCACCAGGATTCGGTTCATCCCGGCATAGCGGCGGCGCGTGTCGGGGTCGCCCGCAGCGGCCGCCTGCCAAGTGTCCATCATCCGGTCAAAAATATGGTTCGTGAGGCTTCGCATGAAGGCGGCGAAGGTGTCGACGGCGGGGTCGAGATAATCCGTTTCGGCCTCGTAGACCGAATGGTCGGAGATTTTAAGCCGCCCCTGGGCAGCAAGCTCGACGTAGGATGCGCTGCCGGCGAGGATAATCTGGTGGTGATAAAGCACGTTGACGGCGACTTCCAACCGGTCGAGCAGGTGGTTGCGCTTTAAGAAGGCGAAATTTTCCCGGAGGTCGTCGAAGCTGGAGTCGGGCTCGAACATGATAAAGCCGACGTTGGGCTCGATGCCGTGGCGGCGCAAAATGGCCAGAGCAGCTTCATTCTGGGAGACGGTGGTGTGCTTGCCGAGCCGGTCGAGGGCCTCCTGACGGCCGCTCTCGAGCCCGACGAGGATATCCGTGAGGCCGGCATCCACCAAAGCGGCGGTCACGGCGTCATCGATATCGTTGGCTCGGGCCTCGATGCCAAAGGTAATCGGCCGCTCGGCCAAAAGGGCAGCCAGGCGCAGCACCCGGTCCCGGCCGGCTTTCCCCGGGCCGAAGAAGTTGGGATCGGTGAAATAAAAATAGCGGTGATCGGTCTGGGCGATGATTTGATCGATCTCGGACACGATGTTTTCCGGAGAGCGGCCCCGCCAGTGCGGGCAGCCGGCCGTATCGCCGTAAAAGGGGTTGATGTAGCAAAAGGTGCAGTTGTTGTAGCAGCCGCGGCTGCCGAAGATGTTCACCTCGCCGTCGGGGTAGGATGTGGCCTTGCGGATGGGAAAGGGCAGGGCGTCCAGATCTTCGATGGGTGCGCCGAAGGAGGCGGCAAAACCACCGCCGGCTTCGCGGAAAGCGAGCCCGCGCAGATTTTGCCAATCATCAGGATGCTCGGCCAGGGCGACGACGGTGTTTTCGTTCTCGCCGAGCATCGCCGAATCGATGGCCGGGCAGCGGGTGAGCACCTCCTCGTAGGCAAAGGTGGGATAGTAGCCGTAGGCGCTCAGGTGGGCGACGGCGTATTGTGCTTTGAGCCGCGTTAAAAAATCAAAAAGCCGGTGGTTGTCCTCCCAGTTGTAGACCAGGTGGACGGCGAGAAGCTGTGGGCGAAAGGTGGCGACCTTCGCCTCGATGGCCTCGTAGCTCAGGTTTTCCATATAGCCTTCGACCAATTCCACCTGATGGCCGCGCGTTAAGAGATTTGCGGCCATATAGCCGGAGTTCAGACACGAGGCCAGGGTGGTGTTGGCGATGTCGTTGCGGCGCGCCTTCGAGGGGACGCGGGGGTGTTCGAGTAATAAAATTTTCATGAGGGTTCCTCTTTTTGGTGATGGTGGTCACGGCGCAAAGCCGTTCCACATGGCGATGTTTTTCTGTTGGTGATACACCTCGAGCTCGTAGCGCAGGGTGCGGTAGGCCGCCGGATCGTGATACACCGGATAGAGCAAATCGGTGTCCGGGGTGATTTCCCCGCATTCTAAGGCCAGGCGCTCGATTTTGGTGTCCGGCATGATGCGCACCAAATTGAGCACGATGGTGCCCAGGTTTTTGGTGCCGCAGTGGATGTCGTAAATCGCGTCGATCATTTTTTTGGATTCCCGGACGGTCTTTGCCGATTCCCCCGGCAGGTTCACCAAATAATGGTAGACGGTGGTGATGCCGACCTGCGAGAGGATCTCGGCGGTGGCGAGAATATCCTCGACGCGGATGTGCTTGTCCAGCAGGTCGAGGTGCTGTTGGCACAGGCCGTCCGGCGAGAGGGAAAAGGATTCGCAGCCCGACGCGGCATAAAGCCGGGCGTTTTCCGGGGTAAACAGATCCTCCCGGAAGAAGCCGGACCAATGGATGCCCGTGTCCCGGCGGAGCAGTTCCTCGCAGATAGCATTGAGATGGTTTGTCGGGAAATTGACAATGGAGTCGGTGAAGTGGATGCGGGTGACGCCGTAGCGCTTTTTGAGATCGATGATCTCGTCGACGACGGCCTTCGGATCCCGCAGGCGCATGCAGCGGCCGGAAAGCTTGGGATAGGAGCAGTAGCCGCAGTGATAACAGCAGCCGCGTTTGGTTTCGACGCCGATGCTCTCCACGTATTTGTTCACCGCAAGATAGGGGATCGGATCGTTGAGGTCGCGGTCGATCGGCTGGTAGGCGCCCATATCGAAATCGCTGGCCGGTGGGGTCAGGCGCAGGCCAGCTTCCGTGCGCCGGATAACCCCGGGGAGGTCCGGCGGGGCGCTGCCTTCCGCCAGGGCGTCGACCACGGCAACGGCGCTCAGCTCCGCCTCGCCGACGATGCCGCAGGTGATGGCGGGAAAGTCGCGCATCAGCCGCTCGGGAAAGAGGGCGAAGGCGGTGCCCCCGGCCATCAGCGGCCGGTCGGGCGCGAATTGCCGCAAAAAATGCAGAGTCAGCGCGAAAGGCACGATCAGCGACGTGGTGCGGTTGCCCAGCGGGTCGAGGTTGCGCAGGGAGATCCCGAGCACATCGGGGTTGTATTCGGCGATGATTCGTTTCAGCCCGGCGTAGGGATTAGCGGCCATGTTCATGTCGAAGATGCGCACGGCGTAGCGGCCGCTGCGGTGAATGATGGTGCCGAGGGTGGTGATGCCGATGGGATACACCCGTTCGATATTCATCCCTTCCATAGAGATGGCCTGAATGAGCAAAACTTTTTTGTGTTGATGGGTCATGATTCTTTCCAAATTATTCAAGCAGGAGCAGCGCGTAATATTTGACGACTTCTCCTTTGTGGTCCAAGGTGTGCAGGGTTTCGCCGGCGCGGGCCACGGTGGCATAGACATCGATGCCGCTGCCCTCCATCGAGGGGCGGCGATGGCCCGCGTTGGCGCAGGGCGCAACCGGATCGCAGTCGGGGCAGATGCTGCAGGGGCCGGCCCAAAAGACAAAGGCCTTATAGAAGCCGTCTTTGAAAGCCAGGGCCTCGGCTGCAAGGCAATTGCGCTGAAAATCGCCGGTGGGCGGCTCGGCGCGCAGCAGCAGCGCCTTTTGGTAGGAGCGCACCAGGCGCTGGGCGTCTTCAAAGCTCATCGCGTCGTTGACGGCGCAGGTTTTGGTCCCGGCGGAGCTGCAGCCAAAGGCGCATTTGTGCCGGGCGAACTCGGCGAAGACCACCGCTTTCGGATCAAAGGGGATCGCGTCCAGAAACCCGCAGGCTTTAATCGGCGTGATGAGCTGGGCGGCACGGTCGAGGGCCAGCCGCGAAAGCGTGGCCGGGTTTGCCGCCGCGAAAACCACAGCCGTATCGGTGGCAAGCGGCGCCGGTGCGGTGGCCGTGAGCCCTGTGGCTTCAAGGCCCTCTTTGACCCAGGCGGCGCTATAGGCCCGTCCGTTGTAGGTGTTGACCATCATATTGATGTCGGAGAGCCGGCTTTTGAGCGGGCGGTGCTCGGTGAAAAAGTCGTGGATGAGGATAAGTCCGCCGGGGGCGAGGTGGCGGACCGCCTCCGCGAGAACGGCTGCCGATTCGGCTTTGCCGGTGGCGTGTACGATGTTCGAGAGGATGATGAGATCGTAGTGGCCGGCGTCCCAAGGCGTCTTAAGAATGTTTTGCGTCCGCAGGGTGACGCGGCGGTTGAGGGCCTGCGGACGCTTGGCATTGACCGCGGCCATAATGGGCAGCATTTGGCGGATATCCATCAATGTGGCCCGGGCTTCGGGCAGCGCTTCGAGAAAGGCACAGCCGAAAGCCCCGCTGCCGGCGCCCACATCGAGGATGCGGGCATTTTTTGGCAGGGCGGGCAGCGCCATCGGCAAAATTTCTTCTAACTTGCCGGTGAGCACAGCGTCCATCGCGCTAAGATAATCCCGGCGCCGCGCTTCCATGGCGGCGTCGCTCGCGGCTTCGCCGGGAAAACGGGTGCGGGTGCCGGCAGCGAGCACGGCGGGCAGGGCGGCCCACTCGGCCTTGAGGGCCTCACGCCAGCGAATATTGGCACATTGTTCGTGGGAGGATCCGGTAACCAGATAATGGCTGGCCAGGGCGGTGTTAAACCACCGGCCGCCGTAGTGATCGACAAGCCCGAGCTCCCGGAGCAGGGCTAAAAAGCGTTCGGCGAAGTCCGGCGCCCAGCTCAGCCGGGTCGCGATGGCAGCGGTTGTGGCAGACCGGATATCTTCCAGCAAATCGAAAAGCCCTGCTCCCAAAGCGGTGAACAGGGCCTCGGATGCCCAATAAGCGGTTGCCAAATCTTCGAGGTATTGGCTCGCGTCTTCGTGGGGATCGTAATGAATCATGGCGTCAGTTCTTTTCGGTCACGGCGGCTTCCTCAAAGGTGAGGATGTCGGTCATCGAGCGGGCGGCGCACGCCACGATGTGCATGGCCACGGCCGCCCCGGTGCCCTCGCCCAGGCGCATGTCGAGATCGAGCAGCGGGCGGATGCCCAGGGTCTGCCACATCAGTGTGTGCCCTGGCTCTTGGGATTTGTGGGCGGCGATCATGTAGTCGGCCGCCGCGGGGCACAGGGTCTTGGCGATGAGGGCGCCGGCGGTGGAGATAAAGCCGTCGACCAGCACCGGCGTGCGGTGGTAAGCCGCGCCGAGGATGGTCCCGGCGATGCCGCCGATATCGAAGCCGCCGACCTTAGCCAGCACGTCGAGCCCGTCCTCCGCGTCGGGGCGGTTCAGCGCGATGGCGTCTTCGATCACCTGAATTTTGTTTTGTAGGCCGGCGGCGTCCACCCCGGTGCCCCGTCCGGTGACGTCGGCGACGGGAAAGCCGCCGATCACGGCGAGAATCGCCGCCGAAGGTGTGGTGTTGCCGATGCCCAGATCGCCGGTGGCCAAGAGCTTCACCCCGTCTTCGGTGACGGCCTGACTGGCCTCATTGATGCCGGCTTCCAGGGAAGCAACAGCCTGTTCGCGGGTCATTGCCGGGCCTTTTCGCATGTTGTTCGAACCGTAGGCGATTTTGCGGTCGATGAGCACGCCCTTTGCGATGAGATCGGGGAAGTCGCCCTTCACGCCGAGATCCACCAGGTGCACCTCGGCGCCGGCCGCCCTGGCCAGGATGTTGATGGAGGCCCCGCCGGCGGCGATATTGGCGAGCATTTCCTGGGTAACCTGCTGGGAAAAGGCAGAGACGCCTTCGTCGGCGACGCCTTCGTCCGCGCCGCAGGTGATGACCAACTTCTTCGAAACGTCCGGGGAGAGGGTGCGCTGCATGCTGCAAAGCCGCACGCCGATTTCCGACAGGCGGCCGAGGCTCCAGGGCGGCACGGCTAAAGCCTCCACCCGGCCTTTGGCCTTGGCCTCCCAATCCTTATCCGCGGGGGTGATGCCGGCGAGAACGGCGTTCAGGGATAATTTTGCCATGATTTTGCTCCTTTATGCTTTGTGTTTGGTAAAACGCGAACAGGCAGGCGCTCTTGCCGCTGCCTGTTCGGCAATTAACGGTCAGGCGTTGTCGCCGAAGAAATAATCGTAGGCCACGTCGGCGGGGCAAAGCCCCTCCGAGCAGGCCGCGCAGTGGCCGTGTTTCGGCTCCTTCGCAAGACGCTCGCTCAACACTTCTGGCATCAGGGCGTTGTCGATCTGTGCCGGCACATCATTGTCGACCCGGGCCTTAGCCATGGCCAGGGAGCGGTTCCAGGCGCGGCCGCCGCGGCGCAGCACGTTGGCGCAGTCGGCGGCGATGCGGGCCGTGCGCACGCCCATCACCACGTCTTCTTCCGTCGGCAGGCCGAGATGCTCGGCCGGGGTGAGATTGCACAGGAAATCCGCGCCGTGCATCCCGGCAAAGGCGCCGCCGATGGCACCGGTGATGTTGTCGTAGCCCGGCGCGACGTCGGTGGCCAAAAAGCCGAGGATGTAATAGGGCACGTTGTGGCAGAGGCGCTTTTGCATTTGCATCGTGGTGGCGATATGGCTGAGCGGCACATGGCCCGGCCCTTCGATCATCACCTGCACGCCGGCTTCAATGGCGCGTTTGGCCAAATCGCCCGCCACCATCAGGCCGGCCATCTGGGCCGCGTCGAGGGAGTCGAAATTGGCCCCGGGACGGATGGCGTCGCCGATGGAGAGCACGGTATCGGTGGATTTGAGGATTTCGAGCACTTTGTCGAATTCGGTATAAAGGGGATTGTCCTTTTGATTGTAGTGCATCCAAGCGGTCATGATGGAGCCGCCGCGGGAGACGATATTGGCCAGCCGGCCGGTGCTTCTCAAAATATCGAAAAGCTGCATGTTGTAGGCGCTGTGAACGGCCATGAAATCCATGCCGTCTTCGCATTCCTTTTCGATCACGTCGAGCAGATCCTGGCTGGACATGGCGACCATGGAGCCGTGTTTTTCGATGGCTTCGTTGGCCGCCTGATAAACCGGCACGCAGCCGGCGGCGATGTTGGAATTGGCGATGGATTGTTTGCGCATGCCGTCGATGTCGTCGCCGGTGGACAGATCCATGAAGGCGTCGGCGCCGGCTTCCTCAATCAGCTGGAGCTTGCGCTTTTCCATGGCCTTGTCGTTGCGGTCGGAGGACGTGCCCATCAGCGAGTTGACCTTGATGTCGAGGCCCTCGCCGATGCCGCAGATTTTGCTGCGGTTGTGGCGGGTGTTCTTCGGGATCACGATGCGGCTGTCGGCCACGCGCTCGCGGATGTATTCCGGCGTCACGCCTTCCTGGAGGGCGACCCGTTCCATTTCTTCAGTGGTGCGCCCGGCGCGGGCTTCTAACATTTGTGTGCTCATTTTAGGCCTCCTGGGATTCAAAGGTCACGGCGTCTTCGCCGTTCATCACTTTTTCGACGATGCGGGCGGCGCAAAGTTTGCCGCACATCGTGCACTCGCTGGCAAAATCGTCGGAGCGTTCCCGCCACATGCGTTCGGCGGTTTCCGGATCCATGGCCAGCTTGAATTGTTTGGGAAAGTCCATGGCGACGCGTGCTTCGGACATCTGTTTATCCCAGTCGACGGCGGCGGGAAGCCCTTTGGCCACATCGCCGGCGTGACCCGCGATGCGCGAGGCCATCACCCCTTGATAGACGTCGTCGGCAGAGGGCATGCCGATGTGTTCCGCCGGGGTGACATAGCACAGGAAATCGGCGCCCTGCCAGGCGGCGATGGCCCCGCCGATGGCCGAGGTGATGTGGTCAAAGCCGGCCGCGGTGTCTGTCGGCAGCATGCCGAAGATAAAGTAGGGCGCGCCGTGGCAGAGCTTCTTTTCGAGCTGGACCGTGCAGGCGATCTCGTCCATCGCCACGTGGCCCGGCCCTTTGACCATCACCTGGACGCCGGCTTCTCTTGCGCGGCGAACCAGGGTGCCGATGAGCACGAGCTCTTCCACCTGGGCGGCGTCGAGGGAATCGGCGACACAGCCCGGGCGCATCCCGTCGGCGAAGCTGAGCACGACGTCGTAGCGGTGACAGATGTCGATGATCCGGTCGAAATAGGTGTACATCGGGTTTTCTTTCTGATGATGGATCATCCAGCCGATGAGGTGGGAACCGCCGTAGGACACCAGCGGGTCGATGCGGCCTTCCTCCTTGGCGCGCCGGATGACGTCCAGGGTGGTCGCCGGGTGCATGGCGAGAAAGGCCACGCCCTGGCTCGCCTGGCGTTCAATCATTTCGAACATGTCGTCTTCGGTCATGGCCATGGCGGTGCCGTGTTTGTCGGCGGCTTCTGCCAGAGTTTCGTACATCGGCAGGGTGCCGACGGGGCAATCGACGGTGGCGAGGACCTTTTCGCGCATGGCCTCGATGGGCCCGCGGACGGAGAGATCCATGATGGTGTCGGTATGGGCTTTGATGGCGGCGTCAATTTTGGCCATTTCGCCGTCGACGGTGTCGCCGGCTTCATACAGGCCCACCGAGGCCGAGATCTTGGTAAAGAGGCCCTTGCCCACAGCGACGGGGCGGATGTTTTCTCTAAAACTGTGAAGAATGACGATGGTGCCGTCGACCATGCCCTGGCGAATCACTTCGGGATCGATGCCTTCGTGCTCCGCACAAGTGCGCATTTCGTCGGTGATTTCGCCAGCGCGTGCTTTTTCAAGTAATGTCATCTGCTTCTCCTTTGATTTGTGAAGTGTTGGTGCCGTTTCGGCCAGTGCCGGGCTTTCGTGACATCAAAAAAGCCCATAGCCGAAAAAAGTTCGACTATGGACTTTACCGTCATCCATGCATCATCATTCAAGGCAGGTCTCCTGACTGACAGCCGGCGCTATGCGCGCCAGGTCCGCCCCTTCCCGCCGGCGATGTGCTGTCGGCAGTGGTTAACAGCGGATCCCAACTGATCACAGTGATGGGTTCGCTCGGGATTTGCACCCGATTCCCTATTCTCCCCGTCGCCGGGGCACCTTCAATGGGTAATCTTATTATAGAACAAGCCATGCGTGAAAACAATGTTAATTTGTGCGCTGTTTTCGGAGACGGCGCAGGTTTTGGATTTGAATTTGACGGGAGAAACGGCAGGCGAAATCAAAAGAACATTTTTAAACGCATTCAGAGAAAAAATAGCGGAAGAAAAAAGCGCATTGCGCGGAGCGCAGGCGCACAAAAAAATGGCAATAAAAAAATGCCGGTGTAGGCGCACCGGCGGAAGTAATAAATCAGCAACATTTAATTCATACTTCAATTAAATTTTACGACAGACCTGAAAGCCTTTCAAGCAGTTTCATAATGAAAATGCGCACATATATTTTAGGTTAAGAAAAAAATAAACGCGTTAACGGTTATTGAAAAGCGACGGCTTGCCTTTTGAAAGGATCAGAGATTCTGCCGGAGCCTGTGATATCGGCAGAGTCCCTTTGGCGTCAGCAGGTACTGCTGGTTTTGGACAGTCAGCAGACCGTCGGCCGCGAGGATGCCGGCGTGGCGTTCGATCATCGACGGCTGCCAGTGCAAATGATGTTTGATCGTCAGGACCCCGTTTTCGCGGAAGGCGTCGGGGGTGCCCATGTGATTGCCGATGTGTATCGTCAATAAATCAAGATAAAGGCGGCGGCGCTGCTTTCGCCTGCGAAGCAGGGTGGTGACCAGGCCGTCCTTGTGGAGGAAGAAGGTCAGCAGGGTGGTGCCGCCGGCCACAGCGGCGGTCATGCCGGAGACGGATACATTCGCTGCGAGGGCCAGCAGATAACCGATGATCGTATTGGCTGAGGCATAAAGCACGCTGATGAGAAGCATCTGCCGGAGATCCTTGCTGAGCATGTAGGCGCTGGCATTGGGCGCGATCAAAAAGCTGACGACCAGGATGGCCCCGACCGCGTCAAAGGCGATGACGGCCGTTAGGGAAGAAAGGGTCATCAGAGCATAAAATAAAAAGGGAGAGGAAAAGCCGAGGGTGATGGCAAATTCCCGATCGAAGGCCGTTAGCTTGAGCTCCTTAAAAAAGATCAAGATAAAGGTCAGGTTGACACAAAAAACCAGTCCCATGGCGATCAGCGATTTGGGCAATGAGTAACCCAGCACGGTTATTCGGTACAGGGGTGCCATGATAACCTCTCCCATGAGCACCATGTCCGTATCGAGGTGGACGTTGCGGGCATATTTTGTGATGAGGATCACTGCGAGCGCAAAGAACAAAGGGAAGACGATGCCTACGGCGTCGTGATTGCGGATCAGGCCGGTTTTGGAAAGCTGCTCCACGGCCATCACGGTCAACACGCCGAAAACAGCGGCCCCGATGACAAGCCAAGGCGAACGCAGATCGTGCACCGCAAAAAAAGCCAGCACAATGCCCAGCAGGACCGAATGAGAGATGGCGTCTGAGACCATCGAGAGGTGCCGGAGGACCAAAAAAGAGCCAATGAGCGCACAGGTGACGGCAGTGAGCCAGAGGACCCACAGGGCTTCGTTGCCCATCAAAAAATCTTTTAGCAGGGTGATGGCGGTCATCATCGGTAGCGCCTCCTGATTCTGAATCTGGCAAGGCCGCCCCGGGGGCCGAAGACCAAAGAGATCAGCGCCATCAGGCTCATCACCACGATGATCACGGGTCCGGTGGACATGCCATTGCATATCGTCGATATATAAGTGCCGACAAGCGAAGATGTTCCGCCCGAAAAGGCGGCAATGATCATCACGCGGTCGAAGCGACTGCTCCACTGCAGGGCGATGATGGCCGGGATGACAAGCAGCGAGGCAATCAAGATTGCGCCGATCAGTTTTAATCCCGTGGCGATCACGCTCAGGGTCATCAGCACGGTTATCCCCGAGATAATTCCGGAAGGCAGGCCAATGACGGCGGCATATTCGCGGTCAAAAATAGAAACCTTTATTTCCTTATAAAACAGGAGCAATAGCAGCAAGATTCCCAGCGCAACGGCGAAGATGACTTTGATATCGCCGCGCATGATGAATGCGGCCTGCCCGAAAATATAGTTTTGAAGCCCTGCCTGGGAAGCCCGGCCATAACGGGAATTTCCCTGGATATAGCTTTTGAGAACCATGCCCATGCCAAAAAAGGCGGAAAGCACGACGGCCAGAATCGCATCGAGATCAAGCTTGGAATGTGTGTTCAGCAATTGAATAAGCAAGTATGCGACGGCGCCGGTAAAAAGAGCGCCCAGGAGCAGCACGGCGGGACTGCGCTGCAATGCCAGCATAAAAGCAAAAACCACACCGGGAAAGGTGGCATGGCCGATGGCATCCCCGATCAGAGATTCGCCCCTGAGAACATTGATGCAACCAACGGCACCAGCGGCCGCCGCGAGCAGAGAGGTTCCCAGGGCTACGACGATAAAGGCATAACTGGTTAAAACATTAACGTTGAGCATAGGATCCTCCCACCATCATCGCCCGCTCGAGGTTGGCCGGCGTCAAGACATCGCTCACGGGCCCCTGGGCGATGACGTTTCGGTTAAGAATGACGACGTGGTCAAAATAATCCGCCAGGGTGTTTAAATCATGATGAACGACAATGGCGGTGCGTCCTTCCTTTTGCAGGGTTTTAATGAAATCAATGATGATACCCTCGGTTTTTTTGTCGACGCCGGCCAGGGGTTCATCCATTAAATAAATGCCGGCATCCTGGGCGATGGCCCGGGCGATAAACACCCGCTGCCGCTGGCCGCCGCTGAGCTGCGCAATCTGTCGATGCTGAAGATCCGTAAGGCCCATTATTTCAATGGCTTGGGAGGCGGCCTGTCGGTCCCGGCGGCCGGGCCTTCGGATCCAGCCGACGCGGTTGTAGCGCCCCATCAAAACGACGTCCAAAACATTGGTGGGGAAATGCCAGTTGACTGTGCCTGTCTGCGGGATATAGGCGATTTTTTTCAATGCTTTTTTGATTGGCAGGCCGTCGATTAACACCTTGCCCGATAAAGGGCGCTGAAGTCCCAGAATACCCCTGAGCAAGGTGGACTTTCCGGCGCCGTTAGGCCCGATGATGGCCGTTCGCGATCCGGCCGGAATCTGGATGTCCACATCCCAGAGAACCGGCGCATCGTGATAGGCCATGGTCATATCCTCAATGGTGACGATACTGTTGTTCATCGCATTTCCTTTCAAAGCTGTTCGAAACTGCCGGTTATTTCAGGTAGCGGACTATTAAATCTACATTGTGGCGGTACATGCTCACATAAGTATCGCCCGCCTGTCCCCTGGGTGCCAGAGAATCGGAGAAGAGTTGTTCGCCCTCAGACTTGACCACTTTCACATTAAAGCCTTTGGCCCGGCAGGCTTCTCTGAGCTTTTCCATCCGGGCAGGATCGGTGGTGGACTCGGCAAAGATGGCTTTGATGCGGTGGGCAACGATAAAATCGGCGGTGTCCTCAATGTCTTTGTTGGCTACTTCGCTGTCTGTGCTGACGCCCTGGGGCGCGCGAACGAGAATGGCGTAGCGTCTCGAGAAATAATTAAAAGCATCGTGCGGCGTGATAAGATAACGTTGTGATTTTGGAATTTGTGCGAGTTTCGATTTATTTTCCCTATCGAGGGCCGTTAACGTTTTGAGATAAGCATCCCGATTTTTTTCGATTTGTGCCTTCTTTTCGGGCATGGTTTTAATCAAGGCGCTGGCGGCGTTTGAAGTCGCTTCTTTATAAAGATCGATGTCGAACCAGAAATGGGGATCCTGAACGCGCTTCCCTCCTTCTTCCATGCTGCCGATTTTTTCGAGGTTAAAGGTTTTGCTCACGGCATAGCCTTTTCCTTTGAGCGCATCCTGCATTTTTCCCTCAAAGTGAAGCCCGTGGTAAAGAACTAAGTCCGCGCTTTGAATTTTCCGAAGGTCCTCCGATTTGGCGACATACAGATGCGGATCTTCTCCGGCGGGAATAATAAGTTTGAGGTGGACATTCTCACCAGCGAGATGCTTAACCATATCGTACAAAAAGGAGGTCGTGACAGTAACCGTCTTTTTCGACCTTTTCGACCGATACTCGTTGCGTTGATGATTTTTTTCGGATATTCCGCAGGCGGCGACAGCTAAGAGAGTGATGCTGATCGCACAGATCGCTAATAACTTTTTCATGAAAACCTCCAATAAAAAACATTAAGTTAGAAATGCCTAACATCATTCTGATTGTACGATAGGGTTATCAAATTGTCAACCAGCAAATCAAAAACGTCCTAAAAAACGACAGAGGTTAAAACGCACAGCCGGATCGAACGGATTTTAAATGCTTTCTTAAATGGCAAAAAAGAACTTGTGCTATAATAAAATAAATTAAAACAAGAATGGAGAGAAAAAATGTTCTGCAGACATTGTGGAAAACCGATCATTGCAACGGATCGTTTTTGTAAGCATTGCGGCAGTCCCAACGCATTATTTCATTCCGACGAATTGGCGCCGTCTGATCTAGATCGCGATCAGGGAAAGGCACTCGATCTGTCGGAAGTTGAGGCGGTTGTGCGTCCGGCATCCAGGGAAGGAAACACAGCAGTCGGGAAGCGTCGCTGGCGAAAAAGGATGAGCGCACGGCAGGTGTCGGGGGCCCGACCCGGCGACGAGGAAGCAAAGCCTGAGCAAAAGATTGTGCCGCCGGTTAAAAAGAAAAAGCCGAATCTAAAGGCTATTGCTGTGGTGGCGGTGTTGATTTTGGTGGCAGCTGCGGCTGGCGGTTTGTTTTTATGGCTGCAAAACAACCAATACACACATGCGATGCGTGCCGGTGACAGTTATCTAGATGCGGCCAAATACAAAAACGCGAGAGCAAGCTATGCCCAGGCGTCTCGGATCAAAGCGCGCAAGCCCGACGGTTATGAAGGACAGGCTGCGGCAGATATTGGTCTGGGTCAATATCCGAATGCGAAAAAACAACTTAACGCGGCGGCTAAACGCGAAAGCACCACTTATGGCAAGGCGCTGTGGGCGGCTCTTTACACTCGGACGAACAGCAAACGGGCGGCTGTGGCTAAACTCAATCAGGTGGCAAAAGCCGATGACATCAACCGGCGTGCCGGTGTGACAGCCGGAGACGTGGCCAGACGTCTGGGGAAATACAACACGGGGATCAAGATTGTCAATAAGGCTTTGAAAAACGTGACATCTAAGAAAGATAAAAAATATTTGTATGATACCTTGATCGATCTTTATGTGACGGCCAATAAGAGTAATGACGCCATCAGCGATTTGCTGAATCGGGCCGCAAAAGCCACCGGCGATACGAGCTATATTGACCGCCGGGAAACGCTGCTGGTGGGCAAGCCGGTCTTTAAAGACGCGTCCGGCACTTTTAACGCCGGATTTAAGCTGGGTATCAAAGCCGGAAAATCCGGAGAGACCATTTATTACACGACCAATGGGGATGCACCAACCAAGGCATCCACGCGCTATACCGGGGCCATTGTGCTGCCGCCGGAAAATACGACGGTGATCCGCGCGGTGGAATACAATAGCAGCGGCCGCAAAAGCCGGACGGTTAAAGGTGTTTATACCATTCGGGCTCTGTCCGCGCCGAAGGCCCAGACCTGGAAGGATGTGGAAGATGTGAACGGGATGGACGCCAAGAGCTTTAGCTGGAACAAAGTTTCCGGCGCAACGGGCTACGACACAAGCATCACCCTGCTGCAGCCGGGCACATCAAAGGTGATTCAGGGCGAAAACCGGGAGGCCGACAGCACTGCGGTGACCGTCACAACGAGTGATGCCGGTTATATGCTTAAAGGAAAGGTGCGGGCCTACATCGAAATTGACGGCACGCGATATTATTCGGCGTGGAGCAACGAAGTCAGCGTCGACAACGGTTATGAGGCGACGCTCAGTCATCCGTAAAAGGCGGGCATTGCAAGCGATTGAAGGAGAATACCATGTTTACGGAAACCTATGACGCGACGGCCCGCGCAGCCGCGGGGAAAGTCCAATTTTTAAAAAGGAATCCGCTGGGTTATTGGATGATGGCGATGATGGCGGGCATCTATATCGGGATCGGGGTGCTGCTGAGTTTTACCATCGGCGGCCAGCTGGCCGGCGCATCCTATACAAAAACGGTGATGGGCCTTGCTTTCGGGGCGGCACTGAGTTTGGTGGTCATTGCCGGTGCAGAACTTTTCACCGGGAATAACCTTGTGATGTCCGCAGGGCTTTTGCAGAAAAAAGTGACCTTGGCGGAAGTGATTCGCCTTTGGGTTATCTGCTGGGCGGGAAATCTGGCCGGCTCCTTTCTGTTGGCGCTCATTTATCGAGCAACCGGCCTGGGAACCGGCGCCGTGGCGGCCTTTATGGCGAACGGGGCGTTGGCAAAAATGAGCGCCGGCTTTGTGCCGCTTTTGATGCGGGGCATTTTGTGTAATATGTTGGTCTGCCTGGCCGTGTGGTGCGGCACAAAATGTCAGTCGGAGTCCGGCAAGCTCATCATGATTTTCTGGTGCCTGCTCGCCTTTATCACCACCGGCTTTGAACATAGTGTTGCAAATATGACCTTGCTGAGCGTCGCGATGTTCAGTCCGGCCGGTGCGGCGGTTACCTGGTCCGGCTATTGGTTCAATCTGGGTGTGGTGACGCTGGGGAATATGATCGGCGGCATCGTTTTGGTGGCCATTCCCTATTTTTTGGCGTCCCGGAAAAAATAAAAAACAGTGGATATTTCCTGGGAAATATGGATAACAGGCATCAAAAAAGGCTGTGACAAAAGTCACAGTCTTTTTTTGATGCCGATGCTTGGAAGTGGAACGAACGGTTACCTGTTTACTTGAAATTGTTGATGACGCTCTGGAAAACGCCGAGCATTGTATCGAGCATTTTATCGTTTGGATCTTTGATTTTCCATTCGTCTTTGACCTTTTCCATTTTGATCGTGACGGTTTTACTGGCGAAGTTTTTATCCTTGGCCGCTTGGTCAATATCGGTTTTCAGGATGTCGACGGTCTTTGCCATCATGGCATTTTCGTCGGTGGCAATCGTGGGATTCGCTGCCGCGTAGATCACAAAGTTCTTGTACCATTTGGGAACGACCTTGTTCATATCCACATTGGTTATCTTGACGCGGAGAGTCACGTTGTTGTCGTTGACTTTCTTGGATGAGAGAATTTTGTAGTCGAAATGGGCAAACAAGCTCTTGACAATTTGCCGGGCGGCCTTTTTTGAGCCGAAAATTTTATCGGCATCGCCGTAAAAATCCTTTTTGCCGTTGTGTTTGCTAAGGGTCTTTGCATCTGCCGATTTCAGGGTGAAAAAGGTTTTTTCCAAAGAGGCCTTGGCCTCCGATTCGGGATCGGGCCCGCAACCAGTCAGAGAGAAGACCAAGACCAGGGCGAGCAGCAGTCCGGCCAGGACACGCCAGGTTATTTGGGCGGTTGTTTTCTTTTGCATCATGATGAATCCTTCCTTTCTTAATTCCTAAATTTGGATTTCTTGAACGACGGAACGCGGACATTTGTGAGAGACCGCAAATCGGAGATGCGATCCTGTTTATTCTATATGTATAATGAAAACGTGAAAAAGAAAGATGTGCCAAAGGACTGTCAATGACAAACCTTTGGCACAGAAGGCAGCACCGGGGAATCAACTGTGGAAAGGATACGTCATGTTCAGTGAGAGACTCAATCAACTCATGGCCGTTCTCGGGACGAATAACTCCGAATTGGCGAGATACGCGGGATTTGACCACACCAATATCAGCCGAATGCGCAGCGGTGCCAGGGTGCCGAAAGCTACGAGTGCCAGTTTGTCTAAATTGGTGCAGGGGATCGGTCAATTGGCCAGAGATCGGGGGAAGTGGGCGCGGTTGGTTTCCGTAACAGATCAGGACGAGGCGGCAGATTTCGAACAGGGTCTTGCGGATTGGCCGCTTGAAGGGGAAGAAACCTCCCGGAATCAGGTGCCATCGACCGGAACGGCAGGCCCCTTTTATCGTTTCGGCGAAGAGTTGGATGCCGTTATGGGGCTGGTGGGGATGGCCAATGTGAAGCTAAGCCAGAAGCTGAATGTGGATGCCTCGCTGATCAGCTGGTTTCGCTCCGGAGCGCGTTCGCCAAAATCCAATCCGGCACTGGCGATCCGGCTGTGTGATCTGCTTTACGACCGGGTAACGGCCATGGGCCGGCAAGCCGCCTTAGCTCGGCTGATGGGAGTGGGAGCGTCGGAGGCGGACGAGGGCCATTTTTTCTGCTGGCTTTGTGATTTTGACGCCTTTGAAGCGGATTGGGCGGCGGCAGCCGGCCGGCTATTAACGGCCTTTGATGCGGATTTTTCCGAAGCCGGCGAGGGACAAATGCCGCCGCTGGATGCAGTGACAGCACCTGATTCAGCCGGTGCTCAGCCGGCATTTATATCGGGGCGGCTGGGCTTCGAACGGCGGTTCTTCGCATTTTGAGGACGGCCCTTTGCCGAAATGCCAAAATGCTTTGGCCGTATTCCGATCAGCCCGATGGATTGGCTGGTGTCGGATTCGGCCTTCCACGCAAAATGGGCCGCGTTGATGTGGCCTGTGTTAAAAGGGGCATGCGCATCCGAATGATCCACAGCATCGACCGGGGCTCGGCGAGATGCGGCCCGCCATTCGCAGCTGGCTGCCCCTTTATATGTCCGGGATGATGGAGCCTTTTTCCACACCTTCTTTTTATGTCCGGGCGTTGCCGCAGTTACGGCTTGCCATGTGGCAGGCTGCGAGGGACGGGTCTCTATCATTACCACGAGGCGGTGTCAAGCCTCGTATCCGTCGAACGGGCCTATTGCGGGCTGTTCGCCCAAGCGAAACCATTAATGTGTATCGGCGAGACGGCGGCGTCTCCGATGCCGAAAGCGGGGTGACGGTGATCCAAAGCGGGCCGTCGCTGGCGACCATGCCGGAGGATTTGCCCGCAAGCTTTGGCTCGGAAACTCTGATGGCAGCGTGGCGAAAGCAGCAAAAACATTATGCGCATTGGCTTCAGGAAGGCTATGTCTGTGAGTACTGGCCCCGGGCGTCCGACGCGGCGGTTGCGGCCGGACAGATACGGGGGGGGGCGGCGCCGAGCGAATTGATAGTTTATACGCCGTCACAATACGAGGCGCATCTGCGTCATCTGAAAGCATTGCCCAAGGCCCACGCCAACTATTATTTGTATATCCTGCCGGCGTTGCCCCTTCGCCGGTGAAACTGGTGATCGGCTCGGACACGACGCTGGTAATGCATCAGTCGCCGCCATTGGTGACCTTTCAACTCGATCATCCGGCGTGCCGGGCGTTTCAGGCCTATGCCTATCAGATGGAAGCACAGGCGCAGCTCTTTTGAAGTTGAAAAGGGGGAAATAAAATTGCATAAATAAAAATCCCATGCGACAGTTACGGCGCATGGGATTTTTGTGTTGCGGTGTGTCTATTTGGTCTGCTCGGAGAGTTTGGCCAGCACCGATTTCAGCGCTTTGATCTTTTCGCCATAGGTGGCCCAGTCACCGGCCTGCTGGGCTTTGGTGGCCTCGGTGTACAAGGTGTTGGCCTGCTTCACCAGCGCTTTGATGCTCTGGCTTTGTTTGCCGGACTGGTTTTGCGTTTCGGCGGCCGTCGGGGTGTCGGCCGCCGCATTCGTGTCGAATATTTTGGCCAAGGCATCATCGAGGGTGCCGGCCATCACAATTTTATTTTGGTAGCAGACGATCACTTCTTTGACTTCCGGCAGGTTGTTGTCGCCGGAATCCGCCTGGATATAGATGGGCTTGACATAGATCAGGCCCTGCTCGATGGGGATCATCAGCAGGTTTCCCCGCATCACATTGGAGCCCTGCTGCCCCAGCAGGGTGAGCTGCGGGCTGATGGTGGTATCCTGGTCGATGCGCTGTTCCACCTGCATCGGGCCGTATACCAGGCTGGATTTGGGGAATTGATAGAGCAGCAGCCGGCCGTAGTCGTCCCCGTCGGAGACGCCGGCGAGCCAAGCGATGGCGTTGTCTTTGTTGCGCGGCGTGAAGGGTTTGGTCAGCATGAACTCGGTCTGCCGGCCGGGCAGCTTCATAATTTGATAGTTGGAGCCGATGGCCTTCTCGGTTTTGCTGGTGCCATAAAACTGATGTGCTGCGCTCCAGGCGTCTTCTTTGTTGTAGAACACCTGGGGATTAGTCATGTGATAGGTGGCGTAGATTTTGGCCTGCACATCGAAAACCGTTTTGGAATAGCGCAGGTGCGCGCGCAGCCCCTTGGGCATCTGATGGATGTTCTTGACGAGTCCCGGAAAGATTTTGGCATAGGTGCTCAGAATCGGTTCGTCGGCCACCTGGTAGAAAGTTACGTCGCCATTGTAGGCATCGACCACCACCTTTACCGGATTCTTGAGGTAATTATGGCCTGCGCTGTCGTAGGGCTTGGCGTAGGGATAGCGGTCGCTTTTCACAAAGGCGTCGGCGATCCAGTACAGCCGGCCGTCCACGATGGTCATATAGGGATCGTTATTATAGGCCAGGAAGGGCGCGATGGTTTTGATGCGCGCCATGACGTTGCGATGGATCAAAATACGGCTGTCGCTCGAGATTTCAGAAGAAAAGAGGATTTCCGGCGAGCGCTCGTAAAGGGCGAAGGCCAGCCGGTTAAAGAAGTTCAGCCGGATGCCGGCCCGGCCGGTGTAACGCGTTTCGGCGTTGTTGTCGCCCTTGGGATAGTCAAATTCTTTGGAGGCCGCGTTCACCACGCAGTATTCGTAATGTCCCTCGCCGAAATAAATCCGCGGCTGGGTGATTTTGAGCGCGGCGGCGCGGCTTTGGGGCGGGATGTTTTTAACCGTGAGCTCCGGCTGGCCGACCTCGTTGACCTTGTTGACCGGGGACACGGCCATGCCGAAACCATGGGTGTACTTCAGATGCTGGTTGACCCAGGTCTTGGCGTCGCTTGCGAGGGCGCTCGTGTCCATTTCCCGCTCGCCCACGAAAACTTCGGTGAGATGGCCGGCGATGGGGTAGCGGTCCACGTCGACATCGTCGAATTTATAATAATTGCGAATGCCCTGCAGCGAATTGTACATATCCCGAGTGGGCTTTTGGTCGTTGATGGGAATGTTGGCGATGGTGGTGCGGTTGTTCTGAATATCGGCAGCGGTGATTTTTTGGGTGGGCGCGTATTCTTTGACGGTCACGTCGTCCAGGCCGTAGGCATCCCGGGTGGCCTGGATATTTTTCTCGACATAGGGTTTTTCGCGATTGTATTGGTTGGGCACAACCGCGGCGTATTCATAAATACTTTGAGTGATGCCGCCGAGGATCATCACGGCGATGAGCACGGCGGGACCGATTGCCAGGCGGCGCAGTTGCCCCCTGCGGCCGTGGATGACAGAAAACACGGCGAAGAAGAGACAGAGCATGATGCCGATGATCAGCACCGGCCGGCCGATGGCAATATCCGAAGCGCCGGCGCCGAAGACCATGCCGGTTCCGCCGTAGACCATTTCGAACAGACGGATGAGCAGGCCGAGGGCAGCGAGCAAAAAGAAAATGCCCACAAAGCGTCCGAGCTGATCCGCGATGAGGTGCAGGAAGGATTTGCCGGCGCGCTGCAGCGCGTCGCCGAGAGCCGGGCCGCGTCGCCAGGTGCCGGGATCCAGATCGCTGTCGCGGTAGAGCGCATAGAGGATGTAAAGCAGGGTGAAGAGCGCCAGGACGGCAAAGCAGCTCAGCAAAACGGTATGCAGCGCTTTGAGCATCGGCAGCGTGAAGAAATAAAAGGAAAGGTCCAGCCCGTAAAGGGGGTCGGTCTTGCCAAAGCCGGAGGAATGGGTGGAGAGCAGCCATTCATTCCAGGTGCCGGCGGCCACTTTCTGCGCGATGAAAAGCGCGACCAGGGCCATCACCAGCCGCAGCCCCAGCCGCTCGGAACGCTGGAGCACCCGAGGCGATCTTTGGGTATATCGGTCGGCCAATGCCCGCAGATAGCGCAGATAAAAATGCAGGACCACCAGCAGGACCGCAAAGACGGGGGTGCCGATAGCCAGCTTGGTCAAAAGTTCCTTCCAAAAGACATTGAGATAGCCCATTTGCCGGAACCAGAGAAAGTCGACGTAAAACCGGTCGCCGGCCATCAGCAGGCCGAGGATGATCAGGACGACGAGCAAAACCGCGCCGGCGATTTTGCGGTTGGAGTTTAATCGGGATAGACGGGATTTCATGGGAGACCTCTTTTCATCAAATGTGCGGCACGCCGCAAAGGAATCTAAAATTCTATTTTTAAATATTATACGCCAATACCCGGGGTTTTGAAAGCAAAATCAAAGTGTTGAAATCGACGCGGTAAAAAACGCCCGCTCAGCGGGCGTGCGGCGTCACGATTGTTTGAGCAGCGGCAGCAGTTTGGAAAAGGCCGTGGGCAGGGCGTAGGTTCGGCGCAAATCGTTGCGGTCGGCGACGACGCAGCCGTCGGGGAAGGCGTCAACCGTGTAGTGATAAACGCGCATGCGCCAGGTGCGGTGGGTAAAGACGTGCTTGGCCGTACCGAGATAAAGGCCCTGCATCGGTTGGTCCAGCCGTGCGCTGAGGGCGGCGTTCAAGGGGGCGGCGCTGTCATCCGCTTCGACAATGGGCAGGCCCCACAGTCCGGCGAGGAGGCCTCCCGTCGGGCGTTTTTCAATTAGCAGGCGGCCGCCCATATCGGTGACGAGCGCCACGGCCATGGTGAGGGTGCGATGGCGGACTCTTTTGGTTTTGACGGGCAGAGATTCGGTGCGGCCGCAAGCCAGTGCCCGGCAATGAATCCGCCAGGGGCAGAGCAGGCAGGCAGGGGCGTTTGGCGTGCACACCAGTGCGCCGAGCTCCATCAGGGCTTCATTAAAGTCGCCGGGGGCCTCTTTGGGCATCAAATCAGTGACGACGGCGCCGATTTTCCTTTTGGCGTCGTTGCCCGCGATGTCGACAGGCCAGTCGGCGAGTCGGGTGATGACCCGCATGACGTTGCCGTCCACCGCGGCAACCGGCAAGCCAAAGGCGATGGACGCGACGGCACCGGCGGTGTAGGGCCCGATGCCGGGAAGGGAGAGAATATCGGCGTAGGTCGCCGGGAAGCGGCCGTTAAAATCGCTTTGGATGGTCTGGGCTGCCTTGCGCAGATTGCGTGCCCGGGAATAATAGCCCAGGCCCTCCCAGGCTTTGAGCACAGCATCTTCTTCGGCGGCGGCTAAGGTCGCGACATCTGGAAATTGATGGATAAAACGCTCGTAATAAGGAAGCAGGATGTCGATCTGTGTTTGCTGGGCCATGATCTCGGAGATCCAGATGGCATAAGGATCTTTGCGGCCCTGCTCGTCAGCATGGCGAAAGGGCAGATCGCGCTTGTTCTCGGCAAACCAGGTAAGGAGTGCCTTTGTGATGAAAGGGATGTTGAGGTCGCA
This sequence comes from Pseudoramibacter faecis, assembly GCF_036289405.1. Classification (NCBI taxonomy): domain Bacteria; kingdom Bacillati; phylum Bacillota; class Clostridia; order Eubacteriales; family Eubacteriaceae; genus Pseudoramibacter; species Pseudoramibacter faecis. The sequence goes on from NZ_JAYFFI010000007.1 coordinate 49,385, forward strand.
GAAAATTTTAGACGAATGGAAGACAGTTGGCATGTTAATTTCCTTGATTGTGAATGCGTGCGGTCCGTGCAATTAAGAACGATTTTAGTTTAGCATAGATGGGGATATACATCTCAAAAATTTGCAAATAAGCGCTGATAATCTTTAGAAAAATCGTTGACAAGAAAAGAGGGAGATGGTAAACTATTACATGTAAATTACAGACCTGAAATATGAAAATAGCAATACAAACATTGCGGCGATCTGCGGAAGATGACAAATAAATAAATGATTGAGTGATGTAGCCCTTTCAAATGATTTACGGCAATGCTGCTGTAATGCAACTTGAAAGGGTTTTTTTGCTAAAGTTTAACAGATGGATTTGCTTGCTACAGGAGCAAAAACAGAAGGGGAAAAGTCATGGATCGATTAAAAAAGGTATCGCTTGTTATCGCGGATGACGAACCAATTTTACGGATGGATTTACGGGAAATGCTGGAGGATCAGGGATACGAAGTGGTCGGTGAAGCGCCGGACGGCTTTGATGCCATTGAAATTTGTCGAAAGACACATCCAGATTTGGTTTTTCTCGATATCAAAATGCCGATTGTAGGTGGATTGGAGGCGGCCAAGGTCATTAACGAAGGGCACCTTGCCGATGCCATTATTATGCTGACAGCATTTACATCGCTGAGTTATGTCGAACAAGCCAAACAAAACGGTGTTTGGGGATATCTGGTAAAACCCATTTCGGAAGGGGATCTGATGCCGGCGATCGAAATTGCCCTGCGACGAAGTCAGGAAATTAAGCAGTTGAATCGGCAAATTCAGAAAGTGGAAAATCGTCTGAAACATCGGATTCAAATTGAACGAGCCAAAGGATATTTAATGGATAAAGGAAAATGCTCAGAGAATAAAGCATATCATATCATTAGACAATTAAGTCGCGAAAAGAATGTTCCTATGGAACAGGTGGCCTCAGTAATTTTGCAGCGGGTGTCAATCTGATATGAGGTTGGAATCATTATTGCGCCGGCATACGACATTGACAAATGATGATATTAAACTGCTGGTTTCCGTTGAGAATTTACTGCAGTCCATTGCGAACATGACGGAATGCGACGTCTTTATTGACTGCGTGACGAAAGATCATAGCGTTTTAGTAGTGGCCATGGCGGTACCGGAGACGGCGCCAAGTGCTTATTCTTCAACTGTCGTTGGGCAATATGCTTTGGCGAAGGATGAGCCCGGGGTTGACCTCACTTTTAAGACCGGAATGGCGACGCGCAAAATGAGAGGAGTCACCCAGGAAGGGAATCCGGTGGTTCAGTCAGTCGAACCGATTTACAACCAGTCGCGGCTCATCGGGGTGCTGATACAAGAACAGCGCTTTCAAAAATCAATGGAATCCGAAAACGTATTAGACCTTGATGGTTTGGATCAATTTATCCCGCAGGCAGAACCGGCATCGTTTGCCGGCTATAAAGATTCCCTTTATCTAACAAAATACATTGAAGAGGGATTGCTCATTGTCGATGAAAAGGGAAGAATTCGCTTTTGTAATCAATATGCGGCTGATATTTATCGGAGTTTTGGCTTTGGTGAACATTTGACGGGACAAAGCTATCGCGATTTTTGTCTGGTGAATTGGGATCCGTCGACATCGGAAAAAGTTACCAGCCAAGAGGTAGAGATCAGCAATAAGTATTTCATTATCCGCCATATTCACTTGAACCTTGAAAGAGGGGGGGAGGCAGCGGTTCTTATTAAAGACGTGACAACAGAAAAAGAACAAGAGCGTGAACTGGCTTATAAAACGCTTGCGATGCAGGAGATTCATCATCGCGTTAAAAACAATCTTCAGATGGTCGCTTCCATTTTGCATTTACAGGGAAGACGCAGCCGGAATACGCAGACCCGAGAAGCACTGAAAAAATGTGAATTGCGAATCATGTCCATTGCGGCGACGCATGAACTTTTGTCTAAAAGCGGTCTGAACGATGTTAAGATCAAACGGGTGCTTCAAAGCGTTCGGCAGAATATTCTCAACGCGGTGGATCCGGAGCTGGAGCTAAGGATTGAAATTAAAGGTGACGATTTTGAGTTGAGATCAGACAAGGCAACCAATATCGCGCTTGTGGTGAATGAAATTCTTCAGAATTCGGTTAAACACGCTTTTGTCGGCAGAAGCCATGGGAAAATTAAAATTACCATCGTCTGTGATCAGACCATCTGTGGTCTGGACATTTGTGATGATGGATGCGGCTACGATGTTAATCAGCCGCATAAGGACAGTCTTGGCATATCCATTGTCAGTTCAATTATCTCAGATAAGTTACACGGTCAGGTGCAGGTTGATTCTGATGAAACGGGAACACGAACCGCTATTTGCTGGCCGATAGAGACAACGGAAGAAACAAAAATCTAAATACAACAAAATCAGCCGATGCGGGGCAGCATCGACCGAGAATCCGAGGCGGCGCAGTCCGGGAAACGAAAGGTTATTTTTCGTATCCCGGATTTTTTGTTGCCTTGCAGCACTGCCCCGGAGAGAAGCCTCATGATAGCAAAGCAAAAAGAAAGCAGGGATGTTAACAAAAATGAGCATGGAAGAAAAGATCAAAAGTGTTGGCATTGATATCGGCACATCGACCACGCAGATGATCTTCAGTGAATTGACTATTTGCAATACAGCAGGCAGTTATACTGTGCCGCGTATCCACATTGTCGACAAACGGGTGGTTTATCGGTCGCCCATTTATTTTACGCCACTTATAGGGGAGGCATTGATTGATACCAAGGCTATCGAAAAGATCTTGCGAAAAGAATATGCGAAAGCGGGCGTGGCGCCGGAAGATCTGCAGACGGGCGCAGTCATCATCACCGGGGATTCGGCGCGCAAGGAGAACGCAGACAGCGTGCTCCAGGCATTGAGCGATCTGGCCGGCAATTTTGTGGTCGCCACCGCTGGACCAAGTCTGGAATCCGTGCTTTCGGCAAAGGGCGCCGGCACGGATGGCCTTTCAAAAGAAAAGCGAAAGGTGATCGCCAATATCGACATTGGCGGCGGGACGAGCAATATCGCCGTGTTTGACCGAGGGAAACTGATCGCGACGGCTTGCCTCGATATCGGCGGGCGTCTGGTGCGCGTCGATGACGGCCGCATCACGGCCGTCTTTCCCAAGATTGCCGAACTGGCTCAACGCCGGGGCGTTCCTTTACACGTTGGTGAGCCGGCAGATCCGCAGCAGCTTGAAAAACTTTGCGATGTCTTGGCCGACCATCTGATTCAAGCCGTTAATGGCCTGGCGCGTACGCCAGATCACGACAGCCTCTATACGAATGATGGGGCGCCGCTGCCCCAGACGCTTCATATGGATGCATTGACTCTTTCGGGAGGCGTAGCGGAGAACGTGCGCCGGCTCAATGCCGGTGAATCGTTGGAATCCTTTCTTTATGGAGACATCGGTGTCCTGCTGGCAAAGGCACTGAAGCATCGGTTTGAAAAAAGTGAAGCGCCGGTTTATGAAGCCCGGGAGACCATTCGGGCGACAGTAGTCGGCGCCGGCAGCCATACGGTGAATGTCAGCGGCAGCACGATTCATTACGAAGCGAACACGCTGCCCATCAAAAATATACCAGTTTTAAAAATAGGAGAGGAGGAAGCAACAGATCCCAAAAAGATCACGGAGACCATCCGCAACAAGCTGTCGCTGTTTGGAGGGGGTGAAAGCCCGGTAGCCATTGGGCTCTCGGGGATGGCCTTTTCGACCTTCGCCGCGATTCAAACGTTGGCCGAAGCCATTGTAAGCGGGGCGAAAGCCGTTATCGAAGGATCAGCGCCCCTGATCGTCATTGTGGAAAATGACATCGGGAAGGCGCTGGGCAATGCGATGGCGCTTCGAATCGGAGCGCATAAGCCGATCATCTCGCTGGACGGCATTTACGCCGCGGCCGGCGATTATATCGACATCGGCGAGCCGGTGGTCGGCGGACGGGTCTGTCCGGTGATTGTCAAAACCATTATTTTTAACACTTAGAATCAAAGAGATGTTTTGAGGAGGAAAAATGATTTTAAAAACGAAGTTATTCGGACATCATTATCAGTTTGGTTCCATCCGGGAAGTCATGGCGAAAGCTAATGAAGAAAAATCCGGAGACAAGCTGGCGGGTATTGCGGCAGACTCCGCCGAAGAACGGGTGGCCGCCAAGGTGGTGCTGGCGCATCTGACCTTGGAGGATTTGCGCAATTGTCCGGCCGTCCCCTACGAAGAGGATGAGGTGACGCGCATCATTCAGGATGATATCAACGAACGCATCTATGGCGAATTCAAGCACATGAGCGTCATGGAATTTCGGGAATGGCTGCTCGATGAGCACACGACAGGCGCCATGATCCGCCGGACGTCCCGGGGGCTGACCAGTGAAATGGTATCTGCGGTGACCAAGCTCATGGGGAACCTCGACTTGGTTTACGCGGCGAAGAAAATCCGGATCGCGGCCCATTGCAATACCACGATCGGGCTTCCGGGAACTTTTTCGGCAAGACTGCAGCCCAACCACACCACGGACGACATCGACGGCATCATGGCGTCGGTGATGGAAGGCTTCAGCTACGGCGTCGGCGATGCGGTGCTCGGCCTGAACCCGGTGGATGATTCGATGGAAAACATCGCGCGCATCATGAAAAGCTTTCATGAATTTAAAGAAAAATGGGAAATTCCGACCCAATGCTCCGTCCTCGCCCATATTCAAACTCAGATGGACGCGATCGAAAAGCTGCACGCGCCCGTAGATTTGCTCTTTCAGTCCATCGCCGGATCTCAAAAAGGTAATGAAGCCTTCGGGATTACGACGCAAATGCTCCAGGACGGCCGGGATCTGATGCGCGTTCAGGGCGAAAGCGTCGGCCCCGACTTCATGTATTTCGAAACCGGGCAAGGCTCCGAGCTTTCGGCCGAAGCCAACAACGACTGGGATCAGCTGACGATGGAAGCGCGCTGTTATGGTCTGGCCAGACACTATGCTCCATTTCTTGTGAACACGGTGGTGGGCTTCATTGGGCCGGAATACCTTTACGATTCCAAGCAGGTCACCCGTGCCGGTCTTGAAGATCATTTTATGGGCAAGCTTTCGGGCATCCCCATGGGCTGCGACGCTTGCTACACCAATCATATGAAGGCGGATCAAAACGATATTGAAAATCTGGCAGCGCTTTTGGTGGCGGCGGGCTGTAATTATGTGATGGGCGTTCCCCAGGGGGATGACTGCATGCTGATGTACCAATGCACAGGCTATCACGACACGCCGGCGCTGCGCGAAACCTTTGGGCTGCGGCCGGTGCCGGAGTTTGACGCCTGGATGGAAAAGATGGGCTTTAGCAAAGACGGCAGGCTGACCGCGCTGGCCGGCGATGCGTCTGTCTTTTGTGAATAAGGGGGTGAAATTGTGATTCAGGAAAGTGCCGTTAAGGATATTGTCAAACAAATTATTCAGGAAATGGATCTGGGTGCTGTTTTAAACGAAGCGTCTTTGCAGAATGTGTCGGAAGTGCAGCCGACGGGTTGTGAAGCGGCCGAAGCAGGCGAAATTCCAGACGTGGCGGCGGTGGATCTTCGCCAGCAATATCTGATTGAAAACCCGCGCAATAAAGAAGCCTATATGGCCATTAAAGTTAAAGCGCCCTGCCGCCTGGGTATCGGCAAGGCCGGCGCGCGCTACAAAACCGATCCGACGCTGCAGTTTCGGGCGGCGCATTCCGCGGCGCAAGACGCTGTTTTTACCGACGTCGGCGCGGATTTCGTCGAAAATCAGCTGGGATTTTTTACCGTGCAATCTCGCTGCGAAAATAAGGATGTTTATTTGACCCGGCCGGATTTGGGACGCCAGCTTTCGGAAGAAGCGAAAAAAATCATTGCGGAAAAATGCAAGAAGCACCCGAAGGCGCAGCTCGTCGTCGCCGACGGTTTGAGCTCGGCGGCGATTGAAGCGAACGCCGGCGAGGTTTATCCGGCGATTGTGCAGGGGCTCGAGAGTCAGGGCATTGATGTCGGTACACCGTTCTTTGTGAAATACGGCCGCGTCGCCATCATGGAAGAAATTGCCGAGATTGTGGAGCCGGAGGCCATCTGCGTGCTCATCGGCGAACGCCCGGGGCTTATCACCGCGCAGTCCATGTCGGCCTACATGGCTTATCATGCGGAAAAGAATATGCCGGAGGCGCGGCGCAACGTCGTTTCCAATATTCACAAAGAAGGCACCAACCCGGCGGAGGCCGGCGCCCACATTGCGGACGTCTTGAAGATGATGCTCGACCAGAAGAAGAGCGGTACGGATTTAAAGTTATAGGAGGCGCCCGATGAAGGGAGATATCTTACAAACCAAGGTGTTGGCCACCAAAATCATTCCGAATGTGGATGCGAGTCTTGCGGCCTCTTTGAGCTTGCCCAAGCATCTGAAATCCATCGCGTTGATCACGGCGGATTGCGACGATGTGACTTATACCGCTTTGGATGAAGCGACGAAAAAAGCGGATGTCGAAGTGGTCTATGCCAAAAGCTTTTACGGCGGCGCGGACAACGCGAATACCAAGCTGGCCGGAGAAATCATCGGCATTCTGGCCGGCCCTGATCCGGCGGAGGTGAAGAGCGGCCTCGACGCTTGTGTCAATACGATCGAGAACGTGGCCCACTTTATCTCGGCCAACGAGGACGACAGCATCGTTTATTACGCCCACTGCATCTCGCGCACCGGCTCCTATCTTTCCGCCGGTGCCGGGATCCAGGAGGGGGAAGCCCTGGCCTATCTGATCGCGCCGCCCCTCGAGGCGATGTATGCGGTGGATGCGGCGATGAAAGCCGCCGACGTTTCCCTTTGCGAGCTTTACGCGCCGCCGTCCGAGACCAACTTTGGCGGGGCCCTGCTCACCGGCAGCCAGTCGGCGTGCAAATCCGCGTGCGACGCCTTCGCCCGCGCCGTTGAATATGTGGCGGACCGGCCGATTGATTAAGCGCAGAAGGGAGAACTCATGCAATTATACGATAAAGATCTGCTGTCGGTGCAGGAGGTGCGCAAGCTTTTAGAGGATGCCAAACAGGCCCAGCAGAAGCTTGCGGCATCGGATCAGCAAGCCGCGGATAAAATTGTCAAAAGCATCGCCGAAGCCGGCGTGCGCAACGCGCGCCGTTTAGCAGAAATGGCTCATGAAGATACCGAGTTCGGGATTGTCGGCGACAAGGTGATTAAAAATATTTTCGCCAGCAGAGGCGTCTATGAATACATCAAAGATGCCAAAATGATGGGGGAAATCGACCGGGATCCCATTCGTCAAGTGCGCACCATCGCCGTGCCCGTCGGCGTGATTGCCGGTTTGGTGCCCTCCACAAATCCGACATCCACCGTGCTTTATAAATCGGAAATCGCCATCAAGGCGGGCAACGCGATTGTCTTTTCGCCCCATCCCAACGCCCTGCGCTGTATCTTAGAAACGGTTAAAGTCATTCGGCAGGCGATCGCTGAAGCCGGCGGTGACGAAAACCTGGTGTCATGCATTTCCATCCCCACGATGCAGGCGACAGACACCCTGATGAAGCATCCCAACGTGTCCATGATTTTGGCAACGGGCGGCTCGGCGATGGTCCGCGCGGCGTATTCTTCCGGGACGCCGGCCATTGGGGTCGGACCGGGAAACGGGCCGTGTTATATCGAGAAAACGGCGGATATTCAAGCGTCAGTAGCACAGATTATGGCCTCGGAAACTTTCGACAACGGCACCATTTGCGCTTCGGAACAATCGGTGGTCTGCGACGCCGACATGGCTGAAGAAGTCCAGCGTGAGATGACCAAACAGGGCGCCTACTTTTTGGACGATCAGGAATACAAACAGCTCGGCCGCTTCATTCTTCGGGCCAACGGCACGATGAATCCGATGATTGTCGGGCGCTCGGCGCAGAAAATCGCGGAGCTTGCCGGCCTGACCATCCCGGAAGGGACCAAGGTGCTGGTGGCCAAAGAAGACGGCATCGGCATCGGACATCCCTATTCCAACGAAAAGCTCTGCCCGATTCTCGCCTTTTATACGGCGAAGGACTATCGTGCGGTTTGCGAACTGGCCCAGGAAATTCTGTATTACGAGGGCGCCGGGCACACCTTCAGCATTCACACGGAGGACGATACCATTGTCGATTATTTTGCCGCCCGGGTGCCGGCGTCACGCATTATTGTGAATACGCCCAGTGCACTGGGAGGCATCGGGGCGACCACAGGCTTAATGCCATCGCTGACCCTGGGCTGCGGGGCCGTCGGCGGCAGCGCCACTTCGGAAAATGTCGGGCCGCAGAATCTCATCAACGTGCGCAAGGTGGCCTACGGCATCAGGGATCTGTCGGAGATCAAAGCCGAAGCGAAGCTGGCGGACCAAAAATGCCGGATCGTTAAAGATCAAGACATCAATCGGGAAACGGTGGCGAAAATCACGGCGGAAGTTCTGCGCCAGTTGAAGGCGCAGTGAACGGTATGAGAAATGATGAAAGGGGAGATAAATGATGAATACTTCAGAAGCATTGGGCATGATCGAAACCAAAGGATATGTGGGCACCGTGGAAGCATCGGATGCGATGGTCAAGGCGGCCAACGTCACGCTGATCGGCGTCGAAAAAATCGGCAGCGGGCTGGTGACCACGATGGTCCGCGGCGATGTGGGTGCGGTGAAGGCGGCGGTGGATGCCGGCGCGGCCGCGGCGGACAAAGTCGGACAAATCGTTTCGGTCCATGTGATTCCGAGACCTCACACCGAAGTCGAACAAATTTTACCATTCTTTGATAAGAAAGCAGAACAGGCCCCTAAACAGGCATCTAAAGGAGGAACAAAATAATGGCAGTTAACGAAAAACAGGCACTGGGTATGATTGAAACCAAAGGATTTGTGGGCACCGTGGAAGCGTCGGATGCGATGGTCAAGGCGGCCAACGTCACCCTGATCGGCGTCGAAAAGATCGGCAGCGGGCTGGTGACCACGATGGTCCGAGGGGACGTGGGCGCGGTGAAGGCGGCGGTGGACGCCGGCGCGGCAGCGGCAGACAAAGTGGGGAGCGTCGTTTCCGTTCACGTCATTCCGAGACCCCACGAAGAAGTCGAACAGATTTTGCCAAGTTTTAAATAAAATCAGGAAGTGAACGGGAATGAAGGTTATCACGGAAGCATCACTTCGAAAAACCATTCGAAGTGATGCGCGCCGGTTTGTTCTTGAAAAGGACAAAATCCTGTCGCCGGCTGCAAGAGAATTTCTGACAGATCGGAAAATTGCCATTGTTCAGGAGCGTATAGCTGGCAAAGCACCTGAAGAAGAGCGGCAGATCATCTCGCCGGATGAACAAAAAAAGACGATGCCGAAAGCAGAAGAGGCGGCTGCAGCAAAAGCGGCTTATATCGATTTTGAGAGTGGCGCCTTTTATACCCGAAAACCTGAACACATGACTCAGCTTTTCGGCAATCAACTGGTATCAAAAGACCATCCTCGAATTATATTTCGGGGGATGTTAGACGAGGTCCAGGCTGAAGTGGTGTTGATCCAGGCTGAGCTCGTCGCCGGTGGCGGAAGCGAAAAGCTCGTTTGCGAATTGGAGGAAGTTCTTCAAACGCTGCGGCTGATGATGCGCTGCGACGTGCTCGGCGAGCCCTTTGAGAAGAAAACCATTCTGGGGCTCAACCACGACGAGATCCGAGAGCATTCTCATCATCCGATGCGCCATTACAACATTAAGCAGATGGTTCTGCCCGACAAGCATCTGGGAGCCGAATACGCCAGGCTCAACCATTTGCGGACGGCGATCCGCCGCACGGAGATCGCCGCGGTCTCGGCCGATCGGGAAGGGGCCAAGATGAGCCGCAGCGATATGGTCGAAGGGCTCAACCGGCTGTCCAGCGTTTTGCACATCGTCATGTGCCGTTATTTGGCAGGTTGGTATAACGATTCGCCGGCGGATTAAAGAAAGGAAGAAAGCATGGCAAAGGATAAATCTGCGGCACCATCCGAGCAGATGGAAAGGTTGATCGCCCAAATTGCCGAACGCGTGCGGGCGAGACTTATCGACATTCAAGAGCCGATGGCCGTTGAAGCGTCCGAGCAGTCGGATACGCGTTGCGTTTGGGAATTATGTGGGAAGGCGGAAACGCTGCGCTCATCGCTCGCCGGTGATGCCGCACTGAATGCGGCCTGTCGTTTGGTTAGTGAAGCCTCGGATGCATCTCAGGGGATGGTGGTCGCAGAACTGTCACCAACAGACATGTGCCGCATTGTCGACGGCATCGGCGGAAGCGCGTTTGCCAATCGGGTGATCAATGCGCTTTTGGCTGGCAAGCCCGTCATCGTATTGAAGGAAGGGGTGGGCTTTATGACCTACCAGGCCAGCGCGCCGATTAATTTTTATCGTCATTTTGAAGAAGCGTATCATCGACTGATGCAAAACGGCGTGACCGTTTGTGCGAAGAAGGATTTGCCGTCAGTTTTACTCGGTCGGGAACAGCCGACTTTTGAAAGTGACGTGATGCAAAGTTTCCGAGGCAAACGGGTATCGCCGGAGCCGAAGGAAGAAGCAGAGCCGCCGGCCGACGAATCGGCAAAGGCCGCGGCAGAAGGCGAGATTGCAATGGCGCGTCACATCATTACGGAGCAGGCGGTTATCCCGTTAACAGAGCGGCAGGATATCCGCGCTGTTATCATCAATCAGGATGCGATCGTGACAGATATGGCTGAGGAATTGCTGGAGGATCATCATATCGCCATCGTTAAACGGGGGTGATGCGGTGAAGGTCGGCAAGATTATTGGCAGTGTCTGGGCCACGCAAAAGGAAACGCGGCTCTCCGGGCTGAAACTTTTGCTTGTTCAGCCGATGTTGTCCGCGGAGAAAAGCCCGGAAGCGGTTCCCTTTGTGGCGGCTGACATGGTGGGAGCCGGCATTGGCGAATGGGTCATTGTTGTTTCCGGTAGCTCGGCGCGAAGTGCGGCAGGCGACAACAATACACCGATTGACGCATCGATCGTGGGCATCATTGACGATATGGATGTGGATGCGGCTTGTTGGAAGGAAAAAATGCATGGATTTACTGGAAAAAATTAAACAGGCCGGCGTGATCGGCGCCGGCGGCGCCGGCTTTCCGACGCATGTCAAGCTCAAGACTTCAGCCGAATATTTTATCGTCAATGCGCTCGAATGCGAACCCCTCATTGCCGCGGATAAATATTGCTGCCGCGAACAAAGCGAACAAATCGTCGCGGGCACCCTGTTGGCCGCGGCGGCTGTGAACGCAGAACACATTGTGATTGCCCTTAAAAAAACCTATCGGCGCGAAATCGAAAGCTTGCAGGCGGCGATTGACGCGGCCGGCGCCCCGATTGCCCTTTTTAAGATGGAAGCCTTTTATCCGGCCGGCGACGAGCAAATCGTCGTTCAGGCGGTGACGGGGAGAAGCGTTCCCGAAAGGGGATTGCCGGCCGCCGTCTCCGCGGTGGTCGACAACGTGGGAACGGTTTGCGACATTGCTCGGGCGGCCGCGGGGCAGCCGGTCACCCAAAAGACGCTGTCCGTGATCGGCGCGGTGTCTAAACCATTGATTGTGACGGTGCCGATCGGAACCTCGGTGGCGGATTGCCTGGCGCTGGCCGGCGGCATGCCGAAAGGGGCTGCGGTGATTCTCGGCGGGCCGATGATGGGGCGGATGATCTGGGAAGAAGCAGACCTCGCCGAGGAAGTGGTGAGCAAGACGCTGGGCAACTTGCTGGTGCTTCCGAAAGACCACTTTTTGGCGACGCACCGTCAACTTTCCATTCGCCAGATGAAACGGCAGGCGATGGCCGCGTGCATTCAGTGCCAGATGTGCACCGATCTTTGCCCGAGGCAATTGATCGGCCATCGGGTGACGCCTCACCGCGTGATGCGAAACGCTTTTAAAGAAGCGGCGCTGACGGCGGACGCCGATTATCTGTCGGCTTATGGCAGCGCGGTCAACTGCTGCGGATGCGGCGTCTGCGAAATGTTTGCCTGCCCGATGGGGTTATCGCCTAAACGCATCAATGACTATTTTAAAGACCGGTTGCGGGAACGCCAATTATCGCCGGAATCCAATCAGACGCCGAAGGCCAATCCAATGATTGACTTCAGACGCGTGCCGACGAACCGACTGATTGCGCGCCTGGGCCTTTCGGAATACAAAGGGCAAAGCCTGGAAGCGGTGCCCCATGAGCCGAATGAAGTGCGGGTCCCGCTCAATACTCACATTGGCGCACCGGCTAAACCGGTGGTGGCTTTGGGCGACCAAGTGGCTTGCGGAACATCGATCGGAGAAGCGGTGGGCAGGGTTTCGGCCAATGTTCACAGCAGCATCGACGGCGTTGTGACCGCCATCGACGAAAGGCGCATCACCATCACCCAAGGGCAGAGAAAAGGAGAAGATCAATGAGACGCGCGCTTGGCATGATCGAATTAAACAGCATTGCTCGGGGAATCCGCGTGACGGACGAAATGCTCAAGGCCTCTCAGGTTGATTTGGTGCGCTCGTCAACCGTGTGCCCGGGGAAATACATTGTCCTGATTGCTGGTGAAGTCGGCGAGGTGGAAGCATCCATGAAGGTCGGCGAACAACTGGCGGCAGCATACACAGTGAATACCCTATTGATTCCAAATATTCACGAGCAGCTGGTGCCAGCACTGATGGGAACAACGCGGGTCATCAAGACCGAGGCCTTGGGCGTTCTGGAATTTTATTCTATCGCATCGGCGATTACCGCCGCCGATACCGCCGCCAAAGCGGCGCAGATTCAGTTGATTGAGGTTCGCATCGGCTACGCGATCGGCGGCAAGGGATTCGTGACCCTCACGGGAGATGTCGGAGCGGTTAAGGCCGCGGTGGCCGCCGCCGAAAGCGATCGCGATCTGCTGGTGGAAACCACGGTGATCCCGCGCCCGGCCATGCCTTTAACCGATGCTTTAATGTGATGTGAAACAAATAACGCAAAGAACGAAAGAGGACAAAGAGATGTTTAATGAGTTAGTGAGCAATCTGACCAACACAGCGGTTTTCACAAAGAGTGTCAGCCATTGGGTGTCGCACCTATCGATCAATGCGGTGATCATTATGATCATGATGATTTTCATGATCATCGGCGCCATTGATAAAATGCGAGGCAACAAGCTGGGATACGGGGAGCAGTTTGAAGAAGGATTCAATGCGATGGGACCTTTGGCCATGGCCATGGCGGGTGTCGTCGCAGCAGCCCCGGTGTTAGCCATTATTCTCAAGCCCATCATCGTGCCGGTTTACCGGTTTTTCGGGGCGGATGCGTCGATGTTCGCAACGACATTGCTCGCCTGTGATATGGGCGGATATCCATTAGCTATGAAGATGTCAGCAAATGCGACGCTTGGAAATTTTTCCGGTTTGATTCTGGGATCGATGATGGGACCGACCATTGTGTTTACGATTCCGGTGGCTTTATCCATTATTAAAAAGCAGGATCGCCCGTATTTAGGCGCTGGCATTTTAGCCGGCCTGATTACGATTCCCATCGGCTGTATTGCGGGGGGATTGGTGATGAACCTTACGGAATACAAAATCAGTATCGGAACGATCTTGGTTAATCTGATTCCGGTGATTATCATCGCCGGCCTCATCGTGATTGGGCTGTGGTTTAAACCTGACAAGATGATCAACGGGTTTAATGTTTTCGGCAAGGCCGTGACCATCATTATCACGTTTTTCACGGCGGTGGCCGTCTTTGAATATGAAACCGGTATTCGTTTCCCGCTGATGAATCTGATGGTCAAACCGGATGCAAATGGGACTATTCCGTTGGAATCGGGCCTATTGGTCTGCGGGACGATCGCCATTGTGCTGATCGGCGCTTTTCCGATGGTCAAATGGATTACGGATACTTTTGGCGGCGCACTGCAGAAGGTCGGCCAGAAACTCGGTATTGACGAAAACAGCTCGGCCGGCTTAGTGGCCAACCTGGCCAATAACATTGCGATGTTTAACATCATGGATAAAATGAACGCCAAGGGCAAACTGCTCAACGTGGCTTTTGCGGTATCGGCGGCCTTTGTCTTCGGCGATCATCTGGGATTCACAGCCGGTGTTAATCCGAAGATGATTTTTCCGGTGATTGTGGGCAAGCTTGTCGCCGGGATCACCGCGCTCATACTGGCCAATATGTTAGCGCCGAAACTTTTGGGGAAAATTCAAGGCGGTCAAACAGCAGACTCGGCCACGGAACAAACGGGAGGTGACCAATGAACGTAACAGAAGCCTTAATTGCAGATATTGTGCACCGGGTAATGGAAGCCGGCGATTTTCTTCAGGGCGATCAACCCTTTAGAAAAGAAAGGGATCCCAGCGGGATAACCCGTATTCAAGTATCGACCGTGAAATGTGAACCTTTTGAAGGCAGAGAAGATGTGCGGCTGAAAGACGTGATGACGCTTGAAGAAGCGCCGCGGATGGGAGCCGGCATCATGGAAGTCGACCATACGGATTTTGAATGGACATTAAGCTACGACGAATATGACATAATTCTTGAAGGGACATTGGAGATTGTGATCGACGGTCGAGTTGTGAGCGGAGAAGCGGGAGACATCCTCTATGTCCCGAAGGGCAGTCATATCCATTTTCGTTCGCCCAACAAAGCCCGCTTTGCTTACTTCGTTTATCCGGCGGACTGGCAATGATGAGCCGTATTTTGGTTTTGCAGCTGCATCAAGCAGCTGCAGCCCCTTTGAAAATAATATTGACATGGTGCTTAGCGAATCACCCGGCGCGATCCACACACCACAGCGCCGGATGTTCGGATAGGAATCACACCTCCATATCCATATAAATTTCGGGGAATACCCGGCAGGCACCGCCTCATAAAACCATCGGTTTTCATCAAATCGTCCGATGGTTTTTTTGATGATTGCACCCTTAGGATGTGTTTATTGAAAAATCATGTACGCCAAAAAATACATAAAAAAACAAGAGAGGACTTGTCGATTGTATACATGATTGATACAATGGAAGCATTCTATAAATCACCATGCGACAAGCTGTCGCCGTCTGGCGAATCTGATAAACGAAGAGGAGAACAACCATGGAAATTAAGGTTACCAAAACGACCCATCCCAAAGAAAAACCGGATCAAAACCAGTTGCCCTTTGGCCGGATCTTTACCGACCACATGTTCACAATGGATTATGATAGCGAAAAGGGTTGGCACAATGCCCAGATCGAACCTTACGGCCCGATCACCCTGGAACCGTCCGCCTGCGTTTTTCACTATGCCCAGGAAGTGTTTGAGGGGCTGAAGGCCTACAAGACGCCGGACGGCCATGTGCAGATGTTTCGCCCGCAGGAAAACTTCGCTCGGATGAACCGCTCGAATAAGCGGATGTGCATTCCGGAAATTGACGAAGCTTTCGTGCTTGACGCGCTCAAGCAGTTGGTCGAACTCGACAAGGACTGGGTGCCCACCGCCCCGGGCACGGCGCTTTATATCCGTCCCTTTGTTTTTGCCACGGAAGAATACATCGGCGTCCACGTATCCAATAGCTATAAATTTTTCATCATCCTTTGCCCGGTCGGCGCCTATTACGAAGAGGGTCTCAAGCCGGCGATGATGCATATCGAGCAGGTCTATGCCCGGACGGTGGTCGGCGGCACCGGGGAAGCCAAATGCGGCGGCAACTACGCCGGCTCGCTGGCGGCGACCGAAAAAGCCAATGCCGAAGGCTACGAAGAAACCCTGTGGCTCGACGGCGCCACCCGCAAAGACATTGAAGAAGTCGGTTCCTGCAATGTAATGTTCCACATCGACGGCAAGTTTGTCACGCCTAGGCTGACAGGCACCATCCTGCCGGGGATCACCCGCAAGTCCATCATTGAACTGCTCAAGAGCTGGGGCGAAACCGTTGAAGAACGCATCTTGCCCATCGAAGAACTGGTGGCAGACTATCACGCCGGCAAGGTGGAAGAGGTGTTCGGCATGGGGACGGCTGCCGTGGTGGCACCCATCGGCAAGCTCAACTACAATGGCGAGGATATGGTTTTCAACGATGACAAGATCGGTCCTTACGCGCAGAAGATTTACGACACCCTCTGCGGCATTCAGCGCGGCACCGTCGAAGACAGCTTCGGCTGGATCGAAAAGGTCTGTTAAAGGCGGCTTTGACTGATCTGACAGAGAAATGTACCAATAAAAATCTTGACAGGGGTGAAAGCCCCTGTTATAATTTGTTGTGCATTCTTGGCGATGCAGGAATGCCCGCCGAGAGGTATCGAAGTGGTCATAACGAGGCGGTCTTGAAAACCGTTTGGGCGCAAGCCCGCGTGGGTTCGAATCCCACCCTCTCGGCCATAATAATAGAATAACAGGAGCCGCTCAAAACCCATCAGTCGGGAGCGGCGATCCGCGAGGCATGGAGAAGTACTCAAGTTGGCTGAAGAGGCGCCCCTGCTAAGGGTGTAGGTCGTTAACGCGGCGCGAGGGTTCAAATCCCTCCTTCTCCGCCATTTTAAATATCGAAGCGAAGTCCTTTGGGGCTTCGTTTTTTCTTTGCGGGAAATCAGCCGGCTGCGGACAAGGGATCGGGAATGGGCGGCATCGCAAATGTAAAAAATGGAACAAATCGCTTTGGCGGATGTTGCGATTTGTAAAATAGAGCACCGGCAAAAGCAAAAAAGTATAGGCAATGAAAATAATTTCAGGAATTTAAAGGATAATTTTCGGGGAAATGCATGAAAATGATTAAAAACCCCAACAAATTGCCATTAAACAATGAATAAATGAACATATAAAAATCAAAAATGTCGTTCTCGTGTTTAAAGCATGCCAATTCAAAATCTGTGCCAAAAAATTCATCAGATGGATCGGCAAATTTGATCACTAATCTTGACAGATTATAAGGTGATAGGTATGATCTAAAGCAATATAAAATTCGTGGCTCACAGGATCTGCACCGGCGTAGAAATAGCGCCAATGCACCGTCATCCGTTAGCGCTCTCGCTATATGATTGTCTGGGAAAACACAATCCTGTAATAATTATCTTTTGATTATTCGCAAAAGACGCGGTGGGGAAGTGACGGCGTTTGGCGAAGTCTCAGGGGATCGTTTTGAGGGAAGCCTTTGAGCGCGTGATTTTTATAAATTCTTAATTAGGAGGTTTTTTATGTCACAATCTTTGTCTAAGAAACAAAAATGGGTCGTTGCGGCGTCCATCGCCTTTGCCATTTGCTTTGGTGTGATGCCGGCGGCAAATGCCATGCACATCATGGAAGGTTACCTTCCGGCCAGCCTCTGTGTATTCTGGGGTGTGGTGGCGTTGCCGTTTGTCATCTGGGGGTTTTTCTCCATTCGTAAAACGGTCAATGCGAATCGCCGCACCATTTCGCTGATGGCCATGGCCGGTGCTTTCATCTTCGTGATTTCTTCTCTGAAGATTCCGTCTGTGACGGGCTCCTGCTCGCACATGACTGGGACGGGCCTCGGCGCGTTGCTCTTCGGGCCGGCCGCGGTGGCTGTCCTCGGCTTGATTGTGTTGCTGTTTCAGGCCATTCTGCTGGCGCACGGCGGCTTGACCACCATTGGGGCGAACTGTTTTTCGATGGCTATTGCAGGGCCGTTCGTTTCTTTCGGCCTTTACAAACTGATGGACAAAGCGCATGTTAACCGCAAAGTGAATATCTTCCTGGCTTGCGCCTTAGGGGATCTTTTCACCTATTGCGTGACGGCCGTGCAGATGGCGTGGGCCCATCATTCCAATGTCGGCTTTGGGGCGGCTTTTGTTTCCAATATGGGCGTTTACGCTGCGACTCAGGTGCCGCTGGCGATCATCGAAGGGATTCTGTCGGTTATTATCATCATGGCGCTCGAATCCTATGCTACGGCTGAAATGAAGGCGATTGGTTTCTTGGGAGGAGCAGAATAATGTCTAAAAACAAAAAAACAGCTTTAATCCTGTTACTCGTGTGTGTCGTGATTGCGGTGATTCCGTTCTTCGCATTGTCCGGCAAGGCCGAATTCGGCGGCTCTGACGATGCCGGCGGAACCTTGGTCGAAAAGAACGATAGTGCCTATAAGCCCTGGGCAACCCCGATTCTTGAAAAAGCCATCGGCGGCGAATTGCCGGGCGAAATCGAATCGCTGCTCTTCTGCGTGCAGACAGGTATCGGTGTTGGCATTATGGCGTTCTTCCTGGGACGTTTTGTCGAACGTAAAAAACTTGGCAAAGAAGAGCAGGAACTCTGAGGCTTTGTGCCCAAATTGATAAAAGCATTGAGGGGCTGGGAGGCGTTCGCGTCTTTCAGCCCTTCTTTACAGCAGCATTGATGAGTGCTGCCGGGCTTTTGAAAGGTCTGAAAATGAAATTGAATGTTACCCATTTTCTGTGGCTGGTGCCGCCCCTGTTATTGCTGATCGGCGGAGGGATTTACAAGGCCTATCGGCATCGCGGCGAGGCCCGTCACCGTCATGGCGGCTTCGGGCACAAACACGGCGAATCAACCCTATCGATCGATACCTATGCCTATAACTCTGCCATTTCCGAATGGAATCCTTCGTTTAAAATCGGGTTTGGCATTATTTTGCTGCTGATGTGCATCATTTCAAACAATCCCTATGTTTCCTTCAGTATTATCCTGTTCACTTTTTTTGTGACTGTGGTTCTCGGAGAACAGGATCTGCACAACTACATCAGTCTTTTGACGATTCCACTGGTCTTTATGATCGCCGGATCGATCTTTGTGCTCTTTGAATTTTCAAAGACGCCCTACGATAACGCGCTGATCAATTTTTTCGCGCATTGGGGGTATGTGATCATCACGCCTCAAACGCTTTATAACACGGCGATTTTGTGGAGCAAGGCTTTTGGCGCCATCTCCGCTATGTATATGATATCGCTGTCCACCATGTCGGGCGAGATTTTTTCGGTGCTCAAAAAATGCCATGTGCCGAAGCTGATGATCGAGCTGATGAATATGATGTACCGCTTTATCTTTATCCTGCTGGACACCAACAGCAAGATGCGCAATTCGGCGGAATCCCGGCTGGGCTATACCAATTTTAGAAAAGCGCTGTATTCCTTCGGCAGTACGGCCAGCAATCTTTTTGTCGTGTCGATGAAACGGGGCAATCAGTTTTTCGACGCGATGGAGGCCCGCTGCTATGACGGAGATCTGCGCTTTCTCGAAGCGAAGAAACCCGTTACACGGGAGCAGCGGCTCTGGGGAGCGCTGCCGCTGGCCTATTTTGTTTTCGTGTGGATCATGACTTTCCAAGGAGTGAATTTAAATGTCTGAACCGATTTTAAAGGTCAAAGATCTGACCTATACTTATTCCGGCGGCCATCAGGCTCTCAAGGGGATCACCCTGGACGTGATGCCGGGGGAGAGGGTTTGTGTCGTCGGGAACAACGGCGCCGGCAAATCCACCTTTTTTTTGAACATTAACGGTGTTTTACGGCCGGATTCCGGCGAAATTTATTTTAAAGGTCAGAAAATCACCGATGACAAAAAGGTGATGAACGAGTTGCGCCGCGGCGTCGGCATCGTTTTTCAGGACGCGGACAATCAGATCATCGCGTCGACGGTCATGGGGGAAGTTTCCTTCGGGCCGATGAACCTGGGCCTGCCGGAATCGGAAGTGGCGGCCCGGGTGGATGAAGCGCTGGCCTATATGAATATTTCCGACTTTAAAAAGCGGGCGCCCCATTATTGCAGCGGCGGTGAAAAGAAGCGCATCACCATCGCGGACATCATTGCCATGCATTCGGAGGTTATCGTCTTTGACGAGCCGACGGCCGCCTTGGATCCGCTGAACGCGGCGATGCTCGAAGAAGTGCTTGAAAAGCTGGTGGCTCAGCGCAAGACCCTGCTGATTTCCACCCACGACATGAATTTTGCCTATCGCTGGGCCGAAAGGCTCATCGTTTTTTCTGCCGGACGGGTGATTGCCGACGGCACACCGATCGAAATCATGCGCGACAAGGCCGTCTGCGAGCAGGCGAATCTGCGCCGGCCGACGATGCTCGACGTCTATGAGGACATGATCGCCCACGGCATGGCGCCAGCCGACGGCAGCTATCCGAAGGATGTCGACGAGTTTAATGCCTGGCTGGAGAAGATTGTCCGGTGAGCGGACGGTGTGCAAACATTTAACAAGAAATTTCATTTAAAGATGACGCGAAGCGCGGTAAAATAAAAATGGCAAACGGCCAAACGAAAGGAGAATGGCGATGCGCGGATTGATGCTGGCAGGAACCAACAGCAACGTCGGTAAAACGACGGTGACCATGGGCATCATGGCGGCTTTTAAGAAAAAAGGCTACCGCGTGATGCCGAGCAAAACCGGCCCGGATTATATCGATCCGATGTTTCATCATTTTGTGACCGGCGAAGCTTCGACGAATCTTGACACCTGGATGCTCGACCCCGAGATGATCAAGACTCTGTTTTACCGCAGGCTCGGTCCGGAGGATCTGGCCGTGGTCGAAGGGGTCATGGGGCTTTATGACGGCGCTTCGTCCGGCGGGGAAATCGGTAGCTCGGCCTATTTGTCGAAGGTTTTGGGCCTGCCGGTGTTTCTGATCATCGACGGTCGGGGCATGTCCACATCCGCGGCGGCTTTGGTGAAGGGCTATGCGGATTTTGATCCGGATGTGCATATTGCCGGGGTTATTGTCAACCGCATTGCCACAAAATCTCACTACGTTTTGGTGAAAACGGCTATCGAAGATCACACGGGGATTCCCTGCGTGGGGTGGCTGCCGAACGACGCGGCGCTGACCCTCGAGAGCCGTCACCTCGGGTTGATTCCGGCGGACGAGCTGACGGATCTGCGCGAGAAGGTGGACCGCGCGGCGGATCTGGTGCTGGCGCATGTGAATATCGACCGCATGGCGGCGCGCTCCGCCGTCAAGGCGCTGCCGGGCCGGCCGGATCTCTTTGAGGCCTGTGGTAATGCGTACAGTGATCTGACCATCGCCTATGCCTGGGATAACGCCTTTAACTTTTACTATCACGACAATCTCGAAGCATTGGAAGCTTTGGGGATCACGCTGGTGCCTTTCAGCCCCCTGACGGCTGAAGACATTCCCGCCGGGGCCGACGGCATTTACCTTGGCGGCGGTTATCCCGAGATCTTCGGGAAAGCCTTTGAAGCCAACAGGGCTTTTCGCAAGCATTTTCGGAAGCGGCTCGAATCGGGGCTGCCCTGCTATGCCGAATGCGGCGGCCTGATGGTGCTGACTCGAAGCCTTGTGAATAAAGACGGCGAGCGCTATGCCGGCGTTGGTTTTTTGCCGGCGGACACGGTGATGACGGCACGGCTGCAGCGCTTTGGCTACGTGGATGTGGCGGCGACGCTGGCCGGTCGTCGCTTTGGCTTTAAAGCTCACGAATTTCATCATAGCCTGGTGGAGACGAAAATACCCATTCCTCAGATTTATCAATTGTCGAAGCGGGGCAAGACCTGGACATGCGGTTATACTCGCGGCAACACCCTGGCCGGCTATCCCCACGTGCATTTTTATGCCGACGGGGCCGATCGCTTCCTGCTCGCCTTGCTGGACCGCGTGCGACGGGCGAAGGCGGAAGGGACGGACGGCCATGCGTAGGGTGACGGTCCGCGTGCCGGGTTCCTGCGGGGAACTCATTCAGGGGATTTACCGGGACGCGCCGTGCCTGGTATCCTGTCCCGTGGATCTATACACCCGGGTGCGCGTTGAAGAGCGGCCGGCCGATCATTTTTTGCCAGACAAAGCGGTGCAGATCATGGACCGTTTTTTTGAGCGCTACGGCTTGCCGCGGGAAGAAAAGCACCGCATCAATATTGCGCTCAGTTCGGAAATTCCGGCCGGCAAGGGGATGGCCAGCTCTACGGCGGATCTGGTGGCCGTGACCACCGGCCTCGCGGCGTATTACGATCTGCGGGTCGCCCCGTCGGACATCGCCGAACTGTGTGTTGCCATCGAGCCGACGGACAACATCATGTTTCGGGATCTCAATCTTTTCAATTATATTAAAGGCGGCGTGATCCGGGACTTTCACCGGACGATATCGGCGAAAATTCTCGCCGTCGACTTCGGCGGCTCGGTGGAAACGGTCGGCTTTCGCGGGCAGCGCTGTGTTTACGACACGGCGGACCGTGCGGCCTTTGCGCAAATCGTAGCCGATTTCGAAACGGGGTTGGCCGCGGCGGATCTGCAACAAATGGGCGCCGCCTGCACTGAAAGTGCAAGACTCAATCAAAAGGTGCTGTTTAAACCCTATCTGGAAATCATGATCGCGCTGTCTCGGCGCTATGGTGGCTGCGGCGTGGCCATCGGTCACAGCGGCACGGTGGTCGGCGTGATTTACGATGCGGCCGATTTTGATTATCGCGGCTTCATGACGGCCTGGATCAATCGTGTTCCTCAAAAAGATTACGAAGGGATTTATTTGAAGAACATGATTCCCGGCGGATACCGCATTGAACAGGCGGGCGACGCACTTTATCTTTAAAAGTCGGCAAGGCCCGTTAAAGAAATCGATGGCAAAATAATAGAAAAATTTTAAGGATAAACGCATGAAAAACTACATTAATAATCCACAGGCAATCGAGAAGCGCAGCTTTGAGATCATCGGTGAGGAATTGGGCGGTATTCACTTCGCTGAAGAGACAGATAGCATTATCCGCCGGGTGATTCACACCACGGCCGATTTTGAATACGCAAGACTCATCGAGTTTAAAAATGACGCGGTGAACAGCGGCCTTGCGGCGCTGGCCGCCGGCAAGAAAATCTATGCCGATACGATGATGATCAAATCCGCGGTGAACAGTCGGGCCATGGCGATGCAGAGCGTTGAAATCGTGAATTACGTTCATGACGAGGACGTTCGCGCCGAAGCCAGGAAGCGGAGCGTGACCCGGTCGACGGTTGCCATGGAAAAGGCTATGCGGAACGACGACGTCGGGATTTTTGCCATCGGCAACGCACCGACAGCGCTTTATCGTCTGATTGCGTTCATCAAGGACGGTGCTCCCAAGCCGGCGTTGATCGTCGGCGCGCCCATCGGCTTTGTCGGGGCAGCCGAGTCCAAGAAGGCTCTGGACGAGCTTGACGATTTCGGCATTCCCTACATCCGCATCAACGGGCGCAAGGGCGGCAGCCCGGTGGTCGGCGCGATTTTAAACGCGCTGCTTTATCGCCTGGGAAGGGAGTGGTAAGATGGCGGAAAACAAAGGCGTTTTATACGGCATCGGTGTCGGTCCAGGGGATCCGGAGCTGCTAACTGTCAAGGCTGTCCGCGCGATTAAAGCGGCCGACGTGGTGATCAGTCCCACCGGAAAGATGGGCGAGCCGAGCATCGCCTTTCGCATCGCTGAGCCCTATATCGCGAAAGAGCAGCGTTGCCTCACCATGGACTTTCCGATGCTGTCGCTGTCGGAAGAACGGGAAGCGCTGGATGCCCAGTGGCAGGCAAACGCTGACGCGATTCACGCGATTTTAGATCGGGGGGAGAGCGCGGTGTTTCTAACCCTGGGTGATCCCATGGTCTATTCGACCTATTCCTATGTGATGGCTTATTTGTTGCAGCGAGGCCTCGCGGTGGAGACCATCTCGGGGATTCCGTCGTTTTGCAATCTGGCGGCACGACTTAATATCCCGCTGACCCAGGGGGAAGAATCCCTGGGTGTGGTGGGCATGACCGAACCCATCGAAAAGGTTCGGGCGGTGCTCGATGCCCATCAAAACATCGTCGTGATGAAGGCCTCCGCGGGAAACGAAGCGCTGGCAAAAGAGCTTTCGGCCCGCGGCCTCGAACAGCATTTCGTGATGGTGTCCAATATCGGCATGGCCAATCAGCAGGTGACTACCGATATTCAGGCGCTGGCCGGCAAGGTGCCCTATTTATCGACGGTGCTCATCAAAAAGAGCGGACTCGGCGGCTTTGCAACGGCAGAATAATTTTTGTGGGGGAGTACCCGATGGGAAAACTCGAAAAATACATCGAAAAGGGCGGCAAGCGCATGCGCTACGGCTATACGACGGGCTCCTGTGCGACGGCGGCGTCCAAGGGGGCGGCGACGATGCTGCTTTCCGGGGAACGCCGGGACGCGGTCACCATCGACACGCCCAGGGGCTGGCAGCTGACCATCGACCTTTACGATATCGAGATGACGGCGGAAGCCGTGACCTGTTCGGTGATTAAAGATGCGGGGGACGACCCGGATGTCACCGACGGCATGCGCGTCTTTGCGACGGTGCGCCGGCAGGCAGAGCCGGGCGTGACTTTTAAAGGCGGGCCGGGGGTTGGCATTGTGACGCTTTCCGGTCTTTCGATTCCTGTCGGGGAACCGGCCATCAACCCGACGCCCCGGGCAATGATGCGCCGGGAACTGGCGGCGGTGGCCAGAGCTTTTGGCTATCCCGGCGGTTTTGAAGTGACCATCGCCATGCCGGAAGGCGTCGAGTTGGCCAAACGCACCTTCAACCCCAAGCTCGGTGTAGTCGGCGGGTTGTCGGTCATCGGGACCTCCGGCATCGTGACGCCGATGAGTGAGGAATCGCTGAAGGCTTCGATGAAGTTGGAACTGTCGGTCCTGCAGGAGAAGGGATACGAGAATGTGCTTTATGTGCCGGGCAATTATGGCGCGGATTTTGCCAAATCGCTGGGCCTTGACCTGACGCCGATGATCAAGATCAGTAATTTTGTGGGCTTTATGCTGGAGCAGGCCGAGCGCATGCAGGTGAAGCGAATACTTTTCATCGGGCATCTGGGCAAACTCATCAAGGTGGCCGGGGGAATTTTTCAGACCCATTCGGCGGTGAGTGACGCCCGGGTGGAGATTCTCGCGGCGAACGCAGCCTGGATGGGTGCTGACCGCGGCTGCATCGACCGCATTCTGCACTGCACGACGACGGACGACGCCATCCCGATCATCCAAGAGGCGGGGCTCGACGGCTATTTCGATCATATCGCGCAACGGGTGAAAAAGCGCTGCGAGGCCAAGGTTTACGGCAACGTAGCCATTGAAGTGATCCTCTTCAGCCGGGACTACGGATTGCTGGGGCAGACAGCCGGCGCTCGAGCGTTTAAGGAGCTTTTCGCATGTACAAAATAAAAGTAGTGAGCCTCGGGCCGGGGCATCCGGATTATATTTTGCCGGTGGCCAAGCGCGCCATTGCCGAAGCGGAGGTGATCTGCTGCGGCAGGCGCCACCTTGAAAGCTTTGACGCGATGGGCAAAACCGTGCATATCATTGGCAGCGGCGGAGAGAAGCTTACGACGGTGATGGCGAAGGCTGCCGCAGTGTATCCGACCCAAAAGACGGCGCTGGTTGTTTCGGGCGACTGCGGATTTTACAGCCTGCTCAGCTATGCAAGAAAGGTCATCGGTCCGGCGCACGTCGAAGCCTTGCCGGGGATTTCATCGCTGCAGTATTTGTTTGCGAAGATCAGTCGTCCCTGGCAGGATGCCAGACTGATGAGCCTGCACGGCCGGGATCAGGATTTGATCGGCGCGCTTGAAGCCGCGGGGACCGTTGGCGTGCTCACCGACGACACCCACAACACCGCGGCCATCGCCCGCGAGCTGTTGGATCACGACTTTGGCGGCAAGGTGCTTTATACCGGGGAAAATCTTTCCTATCCGGAAGAACGCATCACCAGATTAACAGTAGAGGAGGCGCTGACATTCCGGGAACGGGGCATGTCGGTGGTGATTATAACCGATGAGTGAGATTGCAGCCTATTCAGACGAAGCTTATATCCGCGGCAAGGCGCCCATCACCAAACGGGAAATCCGGGTGCTGACCGTTGCCCTGTTGGGCATTGATGCTTCGGACGTGGTGGTGGATATCGGCGCGGGCACCGGCGGCCTGACGATGGAGGCGGCCCACGCAGCCCGTGCCGGCCGGGTTTACGCGGTAGAGGCCGAGCCCGCAGCCCAAGCGCTGATTCGTCAAAACATCAAACATTTTGACGCTTCTAATGTGACGCTCATCGAGGGCAGGGCGCCCCAGGCCCTTGAGGCCATTGGTGAGCCGGCCGATAAAATCATCGTCGGCGGGAGCGGCGGCGCCGTGGAGAACATCCTCGTTTGGTGCCGCGACCATCTGCGGGACGGCGGCCGGGTGGCGACGAATTTTATCACGCTGGAAAACGCGGTGCGGGCCAAACTTTATCTGACGACGCACTTTCAAAACGTGGAAGTGATTCAGGTCGGGATCAGCCGGGGCGAGCCCGTCGGAGGCTTGACGATGATGAAGGCGCAAAACCCGATTTATATCATCACCGCAGATAAAAAGGGCCCGGGAACCGAGGGAAAGAAGGACAGACATTGAGAACCATCATCTGGTTTATTTATTTTTGGCTGTACTTAATCGCAGTCTGGCCGGTGTATCTGCGGGCGCATTATCTGGCGCGTCGTGGGCGGACCGAGGCACATGATGCGCTGGTTCGAAAGGTAACCGGGAACTGGGCCCGGCGGCTGATCGCGCTGGCCGGCGGCCAAGTGCGCGTCGAGGGGCTTGAATATCTGCCGGCCGGGCCGGCGGTTTATGTTTCCAATCACCTGGGGTATTTTGATGTGCCCCTGGTGCTCGGCTATTTGGGCGACGATACCAAGCCGTTGATGGCCAAAGCGGGAATCGCAAGGCTCCCGCTGATCCATCAGTGGATGCGCGAGCTGCACTGTGTCTTTATCGATCGGGATAATCCGCGCAAGGCAATGGCGGCGCTTTCGGAAGCAGAGCACTGGGTGGCCGAAGGCTACGCCATGACCGTGTTCCCGGAGGGCACCCGCAGTGTCGACGGCCGCGTCGGCGAATTTAAAGCCGGCGCCTTTCGCATCGCACAAAAAAATCAGGTGCCGGTGGTGCCGTTTGTGATCGCCGGAACCGATCGGATGATGCGCCGGGGGAGCCTTGCGGTACATCCGGCGGCCGTGACATTAACGGTGCTGCCGCCCATCGACACAGCCGGTTTTTCCCGAAAGGATTGGAAAGCGCTGCCCGAGCAGGCTCGGGCGCGCATCGTCGCGGCACAGAACGCGCGCATCGATGAAAATAAAAGGCGAAGAAGAGTTGAAAGAAGGTCGGGCGGCAGACCTGATTAGAATTGGGGGATCATAAGCGTGGAAATCGTTGTTGTCGGGATGGATCATCGCTGGGCACCGCTGGAGATCAGAGAAAAGGCGGCTTTTATCAGCCGGACGATCAAAGAAGGGATCGCGGCGCTCACAGCGCACAGCGAAGTGGCCGAGACGGTGATTTTATCCACCTGCAATCGCAGTGAGATTTATGTGGCGTCGGAATCCGCGGAAAAGGCCGTGGCCATCCTCAAGGATTTTTATATCAGTGTGAAGACGCCGGAAGCCGAGACCTATCTCTTTGCGTATCGCGGAATCGAAGCCGTGCGCCATCTCTTTCGGGTGGTGACGGGGCTGGACTCGATGATTCTGGGTGAAGACCAGATTTTGGGGCAGGCCAAGGATGCCCTTGAAAAAGCACAGCGTTATCGCGGCGCCGGCAAATTTTTGACCAAAGCTTTTCGGGAAGCCATCACCTTTTCCAAGAAAATTAAAACCGTGTATAAAATTTCGGAAACGCCGCTGTCTTTGAGCTCGACGGCGGTTAAGCACATTAAGCGGCTGTTCCCGGAGGATTATGCGGATAAAAAGGTGATGATCATCGGCTCGGGCAAGATGGGCAAGCTTGCTCTGCAATATATGGACGCCGAAGGCTTCCGCCGGGTGTATATGACCAACCGCACCTATCATCCGGCTCCGGAATACGAAAAGGTGTACCGCGGCGGTGGCGGCGTAACGGTGGTGCCCTATCCAAAGCGTTATGACGTGATGGGCGAAATGGACGTGGTGATTTCGGCGACGGCCTCGCCTCACCGGGTGATCAGGCAAGCAGATTTTCCTGCACGGACCAAGCCCGTCGTCCTCATCGATCTCGCGCTGCCCCGGGACATCGACCGTGCGCTGGCCGACGACGCGCAGGTCACCCTGATGACTATCGACGACTTCAATCACATCATCGACGAGACCAAAGCCTACCGGGAACACGTGGCCCAGCAGATTTCCGCCCAGGTGGGGGATGCCGTGGATGCGCTGGTGCGCTGGATCGACAAAGCCAAAGTTGACAGCATCATTGGCCTGCTCAACCAGAGGGCTCAGGGCCTGGCCGATGAGACGATCGCGATTTTAAACAAGCGCTATGGATTTACCGGAAAGGATCAGACCTTTCTTGAGAAAATTGTGCATTCGGAGTTTCGCAAAATGGTGATGCCGGCGGTGCATACCCTCAAGACGACGGATGACGACGCCAAGATCGCCCAGTACCGCGAAGCGCTGACGGCCCTTTTGGAGGATCCGGCATGAAGACGCCGCTTCTTTTTGAAATGAACGGCCGGCGGGCGCTGGTGGTCGGCCTCGGACGCGTCGGTCGGCGCCGGGCCCGCACCTTGGCAGACGCCGGCTGCGCGGTGACGGCGCTGATCCAAGTACCGCCGCCGGCCGATTGGGACAGCACTGGCGTCAAGATGGTGCAAAAGACCTTCGAGGCGGCGGATCTTGCATCGGCCGATCTCGCGGTGGCGGCGACGGACGACGCCGAGACGAACGCGGCGGTGCTCGCGGCCTGCCGGACGCGGGGCATTCCGGTAAATGTGGCGGACAATCCCGGCGCGTCGGATTTCTTCTTCCCGTCGGTGATCCGCCGAGGAGATTTAACGTTATCGGTGTGCACCGAAGGGGCGAGCCCGATGACGACCAAAGCCATTGTGAAGGAGCTCAAGGCGGCCTATGGGGAGGATTATGCTGAGCGCCTGGTTTATTTAAAGACCTTGCGGGCGGTTATTATCGCCGGAACGGACGATGCGGCGGAAAAGCGGCGGCGATTAAAGGAACTGACGGCGCTGCCGACATCCAAATTGGCAGCGCTGGCCGCATCCCAAAAACAATCGGAGCAATCGGAGGAAACATGAAAAAAATCGTTGTCGGCTCCCGGGGGAGCAGGCTGGCGGTCGCCCAGACCCGGTGGCTTTTGGATAAGCTCTCAGCGGCCCATCCGGGGATCCGCTTTGAACTGAAAATCATCACGACCAAGGGCGACCGCAATCAACATCAGGCGTTGGACGCCATCGGGGACAAGGGCCTTTTTACAGCGGAGCTCGAAGCCGAGCTGCTCTCCGGCGAGATTCAAATGGCGGTGCACAGCATGAAGGACATGCCTTCGACATTGCCGAAAGGCCTGTGCCTGACGGTGCCGCCGGTGCGGGAGGACCCGGCCGACGTGCTGGTGACGCCTCACGACGCAGCAAGCCTCGACGATTTGCCCAAAGGGGCCGTGATTGGCAGCGGCAGCAAGCGCCGGGTATTCCAGCTGAAGGCGCTGCGGCCCGATCTGCACACGGTGGGCATTCGCGGCAATATCGACACGCGCATCCGCAAACTTTTTGACGAGCGGCTGGACGGTATCGTCCTGGCGGCGGCCGGCATGCGGCGGTTAAACGTCTATGACGCGGCGGATTATCATCTGGTGCCGCTTTTACCGCCGGCCTTTGTGCCGGCGCCGGCCCAGGGTATTCTCGCGGTGGAAATTCGGGAAGACAATGCCGAGGTGAAGGCGCTGATGGCGGCGATCTGTGATGAGACCGCGCGCATTCAGATGGCGGCGGAGCGCGGCTTTTTAACGGCGCTTGACGGCGATTGTCATCTGCCTATCGGCGCCTATTGCGAAGTGGCCGGCGAGGCCGTCACCCTCCATGGGCTTTATGGTGATACGGCCGGAACGCGGTTGGCCAGGGCGTCGCTTGCCGGGACGAGAGAAGAAGCGGCGGCAGTGGGCGAAAGCCTTGCCCGAAGGCTTCGGGCGGCGGTCGCGCAGCCGGAAAGTGAAGTTGAAGCATAACATGAACGAAGCAAAATTAGGCAAAATATATTTGGTCGGCGGCGGCTGCGGCGATCCCGGGCTTTTGACCCTGCGGGCTAAGGCCAAGATCGAAACCTGCGACGCCCTGGTTTACGACGCGCTGGTCAACGGCACTTTTCTAGCGATGGCTTCGGCGTCCTGCGAAAAGATTTACGTCGGCAAGCGGGCGAATCACCATGCCCTATCGCAGTGGCAGATCAACGCGCTGCTGGTCGAATTGGGGCAGCAGGGGAAAACGGTGGTGCGTCTGAAGGGCGGCGATCCCTATGTTTTCGGACGCGGCGGCGAAGAGGGAATCGCGCTGCACCGGGCGGGCGTCCCCTTTGAGGTGATCCCCGGCATTCCCTCGGTGATCGGCGGTTTGGCCTACGCCGGGATCCCCATCACCCACCGGGACTGCGCCTCCTCCTTTCAGGTGGTGACCGGCCATTTGAAGGACGGCGGCGAGGCGCTGGACTGGCCGGTGCTCGCGAGGACCAAGGGCACCCTCGTTTTCTTGATGGGGATGAAAAACTTGGTCGCTATCGCCGGCAATCTTCTGCGCGAAGGCATGGACCCGGCAACGCCGGCGGCGGTGGTCTACCGCGCGTCTCAGCCGGGTCAGCGGGTGGTGACCGCGACCTTGGCCACCATCGCAGAGACTTCGCGGCAGGCGGGGCTGCACGCGCCGGCGCTCATCGTCGTCGGCAAGGTGGTGGCTCTGCGTGACGAACTGCGCTTTTTCGACAAGAAGCCTTTCTTTGGCAAGACTTTTCTCGTCACGCGCTCGCGCATCCAGGCGTCGTCGACGATGGAAAAGATCCGCGAGCTGGGCGGGGAAGCCATCGCCTATCCGACGATTCGCATCCGTCCGGTGCCCGAGGCGATGGCGCGCCTCGGCGAGGCCATCGACGCGCTCGGGCATTACAGCCATTTGATTTTCACCAGCGTCAATGGGGTCGAACTGTTTTATGGTGCGCTCGCCGCTCGCGGCAAAGACAGCCGGGCCCTGGCCGGGCTCACGATTACGGCCATCGGCCAGGCGACGGCCGCGGCGCTTGAGGACCGAGGGGTCGTGTCCGACGTGGTGCCGAAGCGCTACATCGGCGAGGAACTGGTCGATAAGCTTTCCCCGATGCTTGGAGAAGGCGACCGGGTGCTCCTGCCCCGGTCGAAGAACGCCCGCAGCCTTGTGGCCGACGAGCTGGCCAAGCTTTGCCCGGTGACGGAGTTGCCGATTTATGAGACCATCCGCGAGGACCGGACGGATATCGATGTGGCGGCGATGCTCGAAAGCCGAAAAATTGATTATATCACCTTTACCAGCTCGACCACGGCCAAATATTTTGCAGAAAAGCTCGGGGCGGATCACCTCAATTTGGTGCGGAACGCGAAAACGGCATCCATCGGCCCCCAGACCTCAAAGCAGATGCGCGAATTGGGAATGACGGTCGACATCGAGGCGGCCGCCTACACCATCGACGGGCTGCTCGATGCGGTCGAAGCGGATCTCGCGCCGGCGGAATAACGGAATGAAAACACAGCAGACATGGAGGTGTCACGATGATTTTACCCACAAGACTTCGGAAAAATAAGCAGATTCGGCGGCTCGTCCGCGAAACGCACTTGTCGATGGACGATGTGATTTATCCGATTTTTGTCGTCGACGGCGAGGGCATTCAGCACGAAATCCCATCGATGAAGGGGCAATATCACTATTCGATTGATCAATTGGACGACGTGGCAGCGATGCTCCGCGATAAGGGCATCGGCCACATCATGCTCTTTGGAGTACCGGCGGAAAAGGATGCCGAAGCTTCGCCGGCCTTTGCCGACGACGGCATCATCCAGCGGGCAACCCGCCGCCTCAAGGCCATCGATTCCGAGCTTTATATCATCGGGGACGTGTGCCTGTGTGAATACAAGAGCGACGGCCATTGCTGCTTCTTTGAAGAAAACGGCGACATCAAGCGGGACCGCTCCCTCGAGACGCTGTGCAAGGTTGCGGTGAGCCAAGCCCGGGCGGGCATCGATATGATCGCCCCCTCCGATATGATGGACGGGCACATTGTGGCGCTGCGAGCGGCCCTGGACGACGCGGGGTTTGAAAGCGTTCCGATCATGGGCTACTCGGCGAAATTCGCCTCGACCTTTTACGGCCCTTTCCGGGATGCGGCGGATTCGGCGCCGGCCTTTGGCGACCGAAGATCTTATCAGATGGACCCGGCCAACGGCAAGGAGGCCCTGAAGGAAGTGAAACTCGATATCGAAGAGGGCGCGGACATTGTGATGGTCAAGCCGGCCATGCCCTACCTCGACGTGATCAGCCAGGCCAAGGAGCTGTCCTATCTGCCGATGGCGGCCTATCAGGTTTCCGGCGAATACGCGATGATTCGCACCGCGGTGGATCAAGGACTGCTCGGCGAACGGGCGATCTTTGAAAGCCTGTTGTGCATCAAGCGCGCGGGGGCAGAGATCATCATCAGCTATTTTGCGCCGGATCTTCAGGCGCTCATCGACCGCTATCAGGATTAGGAGGCCATCATGCGACACGAAAAATCCCAAGTCCTTTATGAACGCGCCAAGCGCGTGATTCCCGGCGGGGTCAATTCGCCGGTGCGCGCCTTTAAGAATGTGGGCATGGCGCCGATCTTCGCAGACCGGGCTCACGGCGCGGCGCTGACCGACGCCGACGGCAACACCTATACCGATTATATTTGTTCCTGGGGGCCGCTGATTCTCGGGCATTCGTCGGAGATTTATTACGACGGCATCGACGCGGCGCTGGCCCGGGGCAATACCTACGGCCTGCCGACGGCCATCGAAATCGAAATGGCCGAAACCATTGTGGACGCGGTGCCCAGCGTCGAGCAGGTGCGCATGGTCAACTCCGGGACGGAGGCCACCATGTCGGCCATTCGCCTGGCTCGGGGATACACCGGCCGGGAAAAATGCATCAAGTTTGAAGGCTGCTACCACGGCCACGGCGACGCGCTTTTGGTGAAGTCGGGCTCCGGCACTCTCACCTTCGGGGTGCCCACCAGCGCCGGGGTAACCATCGGCACGGCGAAGGACACCCTGGTGGCGACCTACAACGATCTGGATTCAGTCAAAGGGCTCTTTGCCGACAACAAAGGCGAAATCGCCTGCGTGATCGTCGAGCCGGTGGCCGGCAACATGGGCGTGGTGCCGCCGGCGCCGGGCTTTATGGAAGGGCTTCGGGCCATCACCGAGGAAGCCGGCGCGCTTTTGATCTTTGACGAGGTGATCACCGGTTTTCGCGTGGCCTATGGCGGCGCCCAGGCGCGCATGGACATTGCGCCGGATCTGACCTGCTTCGGCAAGATCATCGGCGGGGGCATGCCCGTCGGCGCGTTCGGCGGCAAGGCCGAAATCATGGTGATGCTTGCGCCGGACGGCCCGGTTTATCAGGCCGGCACCCTTTCGGGCAATCCAATCGCGATGCAGATGGGGCTTAACAACCTGCGCTATCTGCGGGATCATCCGGAGGTTTATACGACACTTGACGCCCGGGCCAAACAGCTGACCGATGGCTTTGCGGCCAACCTCGCCGCGACGGGCATCAAGGGAACGCTCACCCGTTATGCGGAGATGTCGGCATTGTTCTTCACGGACGCGCCCATCGTGGATTTTGATTCGGTGATGACCTCGGACACGGCGCTTTACGCCCGGTATTTTAAGGCCATGCTCGCGCTCGGGCATTTGATGCCGCCGTCCCAGTTCGAGGGGATTTTCGTTTCGGCGGCGCACAGTGAGGCGGCGATTGCCAAAACTGTGGCGGATCAAAGACAGGTGCTGGAAAAATTGGCGGAGGAAATCCATGGCTAAACAGGCACTGCTCGTCGTCTCCTTCGGCACTTCCTATCACGAGACTTATCACAAAACCATCGAAGCGATCGAACACGACCTGAAAGCGGCTTTTCCGAAGGCGGATTTTTTCCACGCCTATACCTCCAAGATGATCATTGCCAAGCTCAAAAAGCGCGACGGCATCGCGATGGATACGCCGGTCGAAGCCCTCGAAAAAATCAAGGCGGGCGGCTACACCGAGGTGATCTGTCAGGTGACGCACATCATCAACGGGTATGAGTTCTACCGCATGATTCGCACAATGCGCCCCTATCAAGACGCCTTCGAGCGCTTTGAGATCGGGCGTCCGCTGCTCAGCAGCCACGCGGATTTTAAAACCATGGCAGGAGTGCTTGCGGATTTACTGCCGCCGCTGTCGCCGGTGGACGCCTGGGTGTTCATGGGCCACGGCACTGAGCACCACGCGAACAGCTGTTATCCGGCGATGGATCATTATTTGAAAGCCCGAGGGCAGAACCTCTTCATGGCGACGGTGGAAGGCTACCCGACGCTTGAAACGGTGATGGTAGAACTTCACGCCGGGCGTTATCGCCGGGTGGGGCTGATGCCTTTCATGGTGGTGGCGGGGGATCATGCCTTAAACGATATGACCGGCGACGCCGCTGATTCCTGGCAGAATCGCCTGCGCGCCGAGGGTTTCGATGTGATCCCGGTGGTGCGGGGACTCGGCGAATATTTGAGCGTGCGGGCGATGTTTGTCGATCACGCGCAAAACGGGACCGCGTTAAAGGAGTTAATATAGCAAGGATGAAAGTATCAGAAAAATCAAAAGAAACCGTCTATTTGATTGGCGCCGGTCCCGGCGATCCGGAGCTTTTAACGCTAAAAGGCAAGCGCCTCATCGACGAGGCGGACGTGATTATTTACGCGGGCTCGCTGGTTAACGCCAAGGTGCTCGAAGGCCACAAGCCGGACGCGGCGATTCACAACTCCGCTTCGATGACATTGGGCGAGGTGATCGATGTGATTGCGGCCGGCGTGGTGGCGGGGCAAAAGGTGGTGCGGGTGCACACGGGGGACCCGTCGATTTACGGCGCGATCCGCGAGCAGATGGATCGCCTCGAAGCGATGGGGATCCCCTTTGAGGTGGTGCCCGGGGTCAGCTCGTTCACCGCCTCGGCCTCTGTGCTCAAAAAAGAATTCACCCTGCCGGACGTCTCTCAAACGGTGATCTGCACCCGGCTCGAAGGGCGCACGCCGGTGCCGGAGAGGGAACAACTCGAATCCCTGGCGGCGCATCAGGCATCGATGGCGATTTTTCTGTCGGTGCAGAATATCGGGGAAGTCGCGGCGAGACTGCGCACCCATTACCGCGCGGATACGCCGGTGGCGGTGGTGCAGCGGGCGACCTGGTCGGATCAGAAGATCGTCACGGGCACCCTCAAAGATATCGAGGAGAAGGTGAAGGCAGCGGGCATCCGCAAGACGGCGCAAATTCTCGTCGGGGATTTCCTTGGGGACCAATACAGCCTGTCGAAGCTTTACGATCCGGGATTTAGCCACGAATTCCGAAAGGCCAGCCGGTAAATGGCGGCCAAGTGGGCGGCGGTGGCCGTGAGCCGGGACGGCGTGAAGATCGCCCTGCGGGCCAAGCGCGTCCTGGCGGAACAGGATGTGACCGTCTTTACCCTGAGTAAATACGCCGTGGCAGGCACCGAGGCGATCCCCGGAAAGCTCGCGGATTTTTGGGGGACATTGATGGCGGACTACGACGGGCTTATTTGCGTGATGGCCAGCGGCATTGTGGTGCGGGGCATCGCCCCCCACTTGACGCACAAGGCCGAGGATCCGGCGGTGTTGGTGATGGACAGCGGCGGTCGTTTTGTGATCAGCCTGCTCTCGGGGCATCTCGGCGGGGCCAATGCGACGGCGGTGATGCTGGCCAAAAGACTTTCCGCGACGGCGGTGATCACCACGGGAACCGATGTGAAGGGACTGATGGCGGTGGATATGCTGGCACAGAAGCTCGGCTGCGCGCTCGTGGATTTTGTCGGCGCCAAGGATGTGACGGCGGCCATTCTCGACGATGCGCTGGTGGCCATTGTGGACGAGGCCGGCCTCGACTTCGCGGGCATCGTGCTGCCGGGCAATCTTTTTGTGGCGCAGCCGGGCGAGCCCCTGCCGGCCCATCAGATTCGCATTTCGGAAAAGGCGACCTGTGCGTGGGACGCGGGGATCACTGGCGTGCAGCTCATCCCCAAGACCATCGTCTGCGGGGTGGGCTGCCGGCGGGATGCGCCGGGGGCGCGGATCGTCGAAAAGCTTGAGACGCTTTGCGCCGGGAACGGCATCCACCCCCGGGCGATCGCCGCTCTGGCCACCATCGGCTTAAAGGCTGAGGAAGCGGGCATCCGGGAGGCGGCCGCGCACTGCCATGCAGCGGTGAAAATCGTGCCGGACAAGATGATTCGTCTGGTGCAAAACCGCTTTGACGGCTCGGACTTTGTGGAAAAAACCACTGGACTGCGCTGTGTCAGCGAACCGGCGGGCTATGCGGCGTCGGGCTTCGGCGAATGCGTCGCGCCGGTGATGAAGGGGGACGGCGTCACCCTTTCGCTTTGGCGTCTGCGGCGGCCAGGCCGCGCGGATTTAAAATAAAACGAACGAGGAATATCAATGAGCGAGAAGCGTGAGAAAATTTACGTCGTCGGGCTGGGGCCGGGCGGCGCCGACCATATGACGGGGGCGGCGCTGGCCGCCCTGGCGGATGCGGATATTATCGCCGGCTACAAAACCTATATCGATCTGATTGCGGATCTCGGCGCGGTGGCGGGCAAAGACCTGCGGGCCTCAGGCATGCGCAAGGAGCAGGACCGCTGCCAGGAGTGCCTGGATCTGGCGAAGGCTGGCAAGACCGTGGCGCTCGTGAGTTCCGGCGACGCCGGGGTCTACGGCATGGCGGGCATCATGCTCGAGCTGGCCGAAAAGGATCCGGCCGGCGTCGAGGTGGAGGTGGTGCCGGGGATCTCGGCGGTCAACGCCGCCGCGGCCATCCTCGGGGCGCCGCTGATGCACGATTACGCCGTGATCAGCCTGTCCGATCTGCTGACGGACTGGGACGTCATCCAAAAGCGCATCCGTTTTGCCGGGGAGGGGGATTTTGTTATCGCCCTCTACAACCCCAAGAGCAAGGGCCGCCCCACCAATATCAACACCTGCCAGGAGATTCTCCTAGCGGTGAGGGATCCGAAGACCCCGGTGGGCATCGTGCAAAACGCCAAGCGCGACGGCGAGACGGTCTGCATCACCACCCTCGATGCCATGTGCGATCAGGAGATCAACATGTTCTCACTAGTCATCATCGGCAACTCGAAGACCACCGTCTCAGTCGATGGGAAGCGGATGATCACGCCCCGGGGGTATCAACTGTGATTTTGGTGCTCGGCGGCACGGCGGACGGCCGGGAGGCGGCGGAGCAGCTGGCGGTGTCCGGACGGAGTGTCATTTATTCCTCGATCAGCGCCTACAATGCGCCGGCAGAAAGAGCGCACCTCAATTGGCACATCGGCGCCATGGACGCCCGGGAGCTCGCAGCGATGATGCGCGAGCGGGGCATCACCCTATTGGTGGACGGCACCCATCCCTACGCCCGGGCGGCCTCGGAGAACGCGCTCGCTGCGTGCCGGGCGTCCGCTGTGCGCTATATTCGGCTGGAGCGGCCGGGCCTTGAGGCCATGACCGAGAAGGACGCGGTGATTCGCTGCGAGAGCTACGAAGCGGCGGTGGCCTACCTTGCGGTGCATCCCGGCAATATTTTAACGACCACCGGCAGCCGGGAACTCGTCCGCTATCAGGCGCTGCCCCGGGAGCGGGTGTTCCCGCGGGTGCTGCCGACGTCCGGTGTTATCGCGAAGTGTGAAGAACTGGGCTATCTGCCCAGGCAGATCGTCGCGATGCAGGGGCCCTTTTCTTTTGAAATGAATGCGGCGATGATTCGTGCGTTTAATATTCGCTACATCACCACGAAGGATAGCGGCGACATCGGCGGCGTGGCCG
Organism: Pseudoramibacter faecis; assembly: GCF_036289405.1. NCBI lineage: Bacteria > Bacillati > Bacillota > Clostridia > Eubacteriales > Eubacteriaceae > Pseudoramibacter > Pseudoramibacter faecis. The sequence goes on from NZ_JAYFFI010000007.1 coordinate 87,179, forward strand.
AGAAAATTCGGGCGGCGGCGGCCTGCGGTGCCGAGGTGCTATGCATCGAGCGGCCAAAGCTCGATTATCCCGAAACCGTGGCCACGGCCGAGGCGTTAATCGCGCGGCTGATGCCCCAGAAAGGCGGACCATCATGAGCAAAGCAAAGAAAATCATGTTTCAGGGGACGGGCTCGTCCGTGGGCAAAAGCCTGATCTGCGCGGCCATGTGCCGGATCCTGGGGGATCAGGGCCTGAAGGTGCTGCCCTTTAAAGCGCAGAACATGGCGCTCAATTCTTATATCACGGCGGACGGGAAGGAAATGGGCCGGGCCCAGGTAACCCAGGCGGAATGCGCTCGGGTGGCGCCGGACGTGGCGATGAATCCCATTCTGCTCAAGCCTAACTCCGACGTGGGCTCCCAGGTGATTTTGAATGGGGTCGCGGCCTTCAACATGGACGCGGCGGATTACCATCGCCATAAACCTCAGCTGGTTTCTGTGGTGCGCGAGGCCTACGACAAGCTTGCGGCTCAGGCAGATGTCATCGTCATCGAAGGGGCAGGCAGTCCGGCAGAGATCAACCTGCGGGAGAACGACCTGGTGAACATGGGCCTCGCGGAGCTTGTCGACGCGCCGGTGGTGCTCATTGGCGATATCGACCGCGGCGGTGTTTTCGCGTCGATTTACGGCACGATCAAGCTGCTGCCGCCGGAAGAGCAGGCGCGATTCGCCGGCTACCTCATCAATAAATTCCGGGGGGATGTGGCGTTGCTTAAACCCGGCATCGATATGATGGCGCCGATGATCCGGGTGCCCTGCCTTGGCGTGGTGCCCTACACCCGGGTGGTAATCGACGACGAGGATTCGGTGACCGAACGCTGGTACGGCCGGCATGAAGGCGCGGTGACGATCGGTGTCGTGCGGCTGCGCCACGTGTCCAACTTCACCGATGCGACGGTGTTCGACATGTATCCGGACGTCTCGGTGGAATACTACAAAAATCAGCGGGAGATCGAGCAGGCCGAGCCTGATCTTTTGATCATTCCCGGAAGCAAGAATACCATTGACGACGCGATTAAGCTTCGGGAGAGCAAGATGGCGGAAGCGATTGTGGCCAAGCACGCGGCGGGCGTGCCGGTGGTTGGCATCTGCGGCGGCTACCAGATCATCGGCGAGAGCATCGCCGATCCCCACCATGTGGAATCGGCGGCGGAGGTCGTCGCGGGGCTCGGCCTGCTAAACGTGCGAACGGTGCTGGGTGAAACGAAGACCACCACCCAGGAGCACGGCCGGGTGGGCGCGCGTTTCATGGATCTGGACATGACCGGCGACAACGTGACGGGCTACGAAATTCACATGGGTCAGACCGAGCCGACCGACGCGGCGACGGCGCGCTTTTGCACCTTGGCCGACGGCCGGGCCGACGGTGCGGTATCGGCTGATGGCAGCGTGATGGGCACCTACTTGCACGGCATCTTCGACAATGACGATTTCCGCGAGAAGATCCTCAATCGGATCAAGGCGAAAAAACACCTCGCGGCCGGCGCGGTGCAGAATTATGCGGCGTTTAAAGAGAGTCAATACGATTTGCTTGCGGCCGCGGTGAAGCAGGCGGTGGACATGGACGCGCTCATGCGCATCGTTGAAAACAGCTGAGCGGGGCGAAAGCATGTTCTTTGGGATAACAGCAGGCTGGTGGCTCGTGCTCATCGGCGGGGCGGTCACGCTCGACTGGGCGATCGGCGATCCGGCGAAGATCCCGCACCCCATCGTTTGGATCGGCCGCCTCATCGGCGCTTTAACGAAGGCGCTCAATCGCGGCGCGCCTCGGGCGCGCAAGGCGAAGGGGCTTTTGCTATGGCTTTTGGTGGTCGCCGTCACCGGCGGGGTGACGGCGGGGGTGCAGCGGCTGGCTTTGCGGCTGCATCCGGCGGTCTTTCTATTGGTGACGCTGTGGTTTCTCGGGACCACGCTGGCGGAAAAGAGCCTGCGCCGGGCGGTGGCCGGGGTGGCGGCCGCTCTGGCCGAGGACGACCTCCCCTCGGCGAGGCAGCAGGTGGGCTGGCTCTGCGGCCGGGACACCAGGGCGCTTTCGGCGCCGGAGGTGGTGCGCGCGGCGGTGGAGACGACGGCGGAAAACACGGTGGACGGGGTGCTCGCGCCGCTGTTTTACATGGGCGTCGGCCTTTTGACGGCGCACTGGCTGCCCTGGCTGAACCCGCTGACCTTGGCCATGGTCTATAAAGCGGTGAACACGATGGATTCGATGGTGGGCTACACCCAGGCGCCCTATCGCGACTTCGGGTGTTGGCCGGCGCGGCTCGACGACGTGTTGAATTGGCCTATCGCCCGCATCGGCTCGTGGATGATGCTCATCGGCGGAGCCCTGCTCGGCTTCGATGCGAAGAACGGCGCCCGGATCTACAACCGGGACCGGAACAACCACAAGAGCCCCAACGCCGGCCATCCGGAATCGGCGGCAGCGGGGCTCTTGCACATTCAAATCGGCGGGACCAACGTGTATTTCGGCGAGACGGTGGTCAAGCCCACCATCGGCGACGCGGATGAGCCGCTTTCGGCCGGACACATTCAGGCCTGCGTGTCCATCATGCTCGCGTCGGAGATCACACAGGCGGTGCTCATGGCGGTGGCGGCGGGGATTGCGCTGGGTCTGAGCTGAAAATAAAGGGGGAATAACCATGAATCAACACGGCGGATATCGCGGCGATCGGCAGGACATGTTGGATTTTTCGATCAACATCAATCCGCTGGGGATGCCGCCCCGGCTGCCCTATGATCTGGAGGCGGCCATGGCGGACCTCGGGCGTTATCCGGAGCCGGACGGCGCAATGCATAAGAAACGACTGGCAGCGCGGCTGGGGGTTTCGCCGGAGCAGCTGATCCTTGGCAACGGCGGCATCGATTTGATTGATCTTTACACCCGCAGCGTCGGGCGCGGTCACGCCTCAGCGGCGGTGGTCGTCCCCACCTTTAATGAATACCGTCACGCCCTGGCGATGAACGGCTGGGACCCGATCACCCTTTGGGAGATCGGCGCGGATTCGGATTTTCGTATCCATCCCGACGCCTTTACAGCGATGGTCGGGCAGACTCGGCCGGACGCGGTGTTCATCTGCAATCCGAATAACCCCACGGGCATGGCCTATTCGCCGGCGTTTTTATGCGGGTTGATGGATCGCTGCGATCCGGCCATCCACTGGTTTATCGACGAGTCGTTCATCGATTTTTCGGCCAAGGATTCCTGCCGCGATCTGCTTGCGGGCGAGCGCCGGCTGGTGCTTCTGCGCTCGCTAACCAAGTTCTTCGGGATTCCGGGACTGCGCCTCGGCTATGCGCTGGCGCATCCGGCGATCATCCGCGCGATGGAAAATCACCAAATGCCCTGGAACGTCAATGCGCTGGCGCTGGTGGCACTGGACACGGTATTCGACGACGCGCGCTTCATCGCCGATTCCAAATCCTACATGGCCAAGGAGCGTCACCGGGTTTATATGGGGCTCGAGCGGCTGGACGGGCTCACGGTGTATCCTTCGTCGGCGGATTTTCATCTGTGTCGTCTGGAAAGCGGCACGGCGGCTGCGCTCAATGCACGGCTTAACGAGCGGGGCATCCATATCCGAACCTGTGAGGATTTTACCGGGCTGGGCGAGGCGTATTTTCGGATCGCGGTGAAAAAGAAGGCGGACAACGACCGCCTGCTCGCCGCTTTAAAGGAGGAGCTGAACAGATGGGATTGACGTTGGTGACCGGCGGCGCGCGCAGCGGCAAGAGCGCCTATGCCGAAAAACGGATTGCCGAATGGGAAGCCGCGGGCGTTGGTCCGGTGACCTATATCGCGACGGCCATCCCCTTTGACGACGGCATGAAGGATCGTATTGCCAAGCACCGGGCGAGCCGGCCGGCACGCTGGGCGACTATCGAGCGCTATCGGGATTTTAGGGCGTTGGCCGACGACCCGGCCTTTGTGCAGAGCCAGACCGTTTTGTTGGACTGCCTGACGGTGTTGATCACCAATCAGATGTTAACCATGGAAACGGACTGGGACCACGTAGGCATGGAACGGGTGAACGCCATCGAGGCGGCGATTGCCGCCGACGTGAACGACGCGCTGGATCTGCTTGCGGCCAAACACAGCGTGATCGTCACCAACGAGGTGGGCATGGGTCTGGTGCCGGCCTACCGTATGGGAGGTCTCTTCCGGGACATCGCCGGACGCATCAATCAAATGACGGCGGCCCGCGCCGACGAGGTCATCTTTTGCGTGTCGGGCATTCCGATGCGCATTAAATAAAAGACAGCGATGCGTGAAAAGCTGGCGGCTTGTACAGCCCGCCGGCTTTTGCTATAATGATGAAAAAGCATTTGGCGGCGATCGCCAAGGAATCAAGCGAGGAGAACAGCACATGAGTTTATACGCGGACTGGAAGCAAACTATCGAAGACAACAGCCAGACAGCGGCCGGGCAGCGCGCCTTCTGGGACGGTTTTTGCGAACGGGAAAAACATATTTACGAAGATTTGCTCGGACAGCAGGAAGCCCGAGTATTGGGAACCGTCGCGGTCTTTGCCCAAAAGTATGCGATGCCGGAAACGGAAATTCTCGGATTTCTCGACGGGATCAGCGAAAGTCTGACGAATGCGCCGCCGGTGCTCGATGAGGTGACGGCCGACAGCGAATGGACTCTTGACATCGATTGGGAAAAGCTCTATTGGAACATGGTGAAGGTACCGGCCCCTTGGCTTTATGAATTGCCCCAGTGGGCAGGCATTTTAAGCGCCGATAAGCAAAAAGAGATCTATAAAAAGTGTCGGGCCCGCAACACCGTGATCAAAGCACAAAAGGTGGGCCGCAACGACCTCTGTCCCTGTGGCAGCGGAAAAAAATACAAGAAATGCTGCGGTCGAGCCTGAGAGCGCGCTGATAAATCAATGATTGAACGAGAGCATCGCGTTATGCGGTGCTTTTTTAATCGATTGTCAATTTAATAAAAGGAAAAGCACGGATATTTTAAGCGCGTGTGCAAAATAAAGTGCGATGATACTATAAAAATAACATGAGAAAGGCAGAAGGAAAGGATACGATATGCTGGAAAAACGCAGATGTGGCGGCAAGTCATCAATCCTTGCCGGCATTGACGCGATGAACCATTTGGGAACACAAAAGATTCAAACGAAGCGGCTGTGCCTGCGGCGCTTCGCGGCCGGAGATGCGCCGGCGGTTTATGCGCACTATGGCAGCGATCCTTTGGTGAATCGCTATATTAACTGGGCACCGAGCCGGACGCCGGCTGGGGCCGACACTTTTGTGAAAACGCATCTGGTCCGTTACGATACGGATCCGGTGTTTTATAGCTGGGCGATTGTGCTCGCAGGGGCGGTGATCGGTTCAATCGGCTTGTCCAATGTGAACGACGCCGCTCAATCCGCAGAGTTGGGATATAGTATTGGCAGCGCCTGGTGGGGAAAGGGCTTGGCAAGTGAGGCAGCATCGGCCGTCCTGACTTATGCTTTTAACGAAGTGGGGTTTCGCCGCATTTTCGCAGCGCATCATGTGGATAATGCGGCGTCGGGCCGGGTGCTTCAAAAGATCGGCATGCGCCGGGAAGGTGTAATGAGAGATGGACAGCGCAATGCCGACGGCAGTTGCAGTGATTTAATTCTGTATGGGGTGCTGAATGCTGCAAAGCATTAAAAATGGCAGACGGCAATTGTGGTTTAAAAGATAACCAAAAGAAAACACCTCTCGGTCTGATATGTACCCAAAATCCTGGACACATCATTGGAACCTAGGTTAGCAATAGATGGATGTTCTCCTGTATTTTACAGGAGGCATCCATTTTGTTTTGCTCTGGATCCGTTCGTTATTGTAGTAGTTTATATAGTTCCCTCCTGCTTTGGAGAAGGAATCAAACGATGGGTATTCCCTTTCATAGCCATCATACATTTCGTTCTTAAGCCTGCCAAAGAATGTCTCTATAATGCAGTTATCATAGCAGTTCCCCTTTCTTGACACAGACAGGATAATACCGTGTTTCTTCAGCTCGTTACGACAGAAAGCCTGCTGATATTGCCATCCCTGGTCACTTAAAGAGGGTACATATCTCTGCGCGGCGGGGCTTTTTTTGATGGCGTTTTGGCCATATAAATCCCTTTGGCGGGAATGAAATAGGTGCTATAATAAAAAGAAATAAACGAAGAGGAAGAAGAATGAGGAAGGAGAGGAAAAATGCGTATTCAGGCAATCACCACGCTTTATTTCAGTCCCACCGGCGGCACGCGGCGGGCGACCGTCGCTGTCGCCCGGGCCATGGCGGCGGCACTGGCTGTGCCGATGCAGACGGTGGATATCACGCGCCGATCGAATCGGCAGCAGGCCCGCTGTTTTCGGGAGGATGATCTGGTGATTGTCGGGATGCCGACTTATGCCGGACGCCTGCCCAATAAAATCGCACCGGACCTGAGGGATTGTCTGCAGGGGCGGCGCACGCCGGCAGTGGCGGTGGTGACGTTCGGCAATCGCGCTTACGATAACGCTCCGGCGGAGCTTTGCGCCCTGCTTGAGGCCGAAGGCTTTCGGCCCTTCGGCGCGCTGGCTCAGCCCTGCCGCCACGCCTTCAGCGATCGGCTGGCCCCCGGGCGACCGGACGCGGCGGATCTGGCTGCATTGGCGGACTTCGGCCGGCAATTGGCTGCGCGCTTGCAGCGCGGGGACCTTCCGCAGGTGGCGGTGCCCGGCGATCCGGACGCGCCCTATTATGTGCCCCGCGGCACGGATGGCCA
>NZ_JAYFFI010000008.1:0-83043 GCF_036289405.1 Pseudoramibacter faecis
TACCCATCGTTTGATTCCTTCTCCAAAGCAGTAAGGAACTATATAAACTACTACAATAACGAACGGATCCAGAGCAAAACAAAATGGATGCCTCCTGTAAAATACAGGAGAACATCCATTTATTGCTAACCTAGGTTCCAATGATGTGTCCAGGATTTTGGGTACATATCATTTTGGCAGGTGAGGTTTTTTATTGGTTTTGACGATCTAAAATCTTAATAGTTTATAATTTGAATGATAAAATATATAAATTAATTGACAAAATATTGAAAGAAATCTATGATAATAAATAAAACGAGGCGAGGACATGAAAAAAAGTGTTTATAGCCTGATGTTGTTTGATGAGATTGTAGAGCGGATTGATGATATGGTCTATATGCATCACACCAATCGTTCTCAGCTCATCAACGACATTTTGGCAGACTATGTCGGCATGGAGACACCGGAGCAAAAAATTCAATCGGTGCTTGAAGCGCTCAATGCCAATATGAACGGTGTGCTGGCGGTCAGTCAAATCAATCAAAACAGCAGCATTTATTTTGGCAAGAGTCTTAAATATAAATACCGGCCGAAGGTGCGCTACATTTATGAATTTAAAAACGACGGCCAAGTGCGGTACGCGGTGCTGAAAGTGAGTTCACGGACACGGAATCGGGAGCTCAACGAACGATTTGATGATTTTTTTGATCAGATCTGCACGGTGGAGCGCCGACATCATCAAATTGACCGGGATGGCGATGACGATCAGACCCAGCACAAATTTGTGCGGGCCTTTAGGCACGCCGGAGCGGTGAGCCGGGATGAGAACACGCTGACAGATTTTCTAACCCGTTATCTGCGCATGATCAATACGGCGATGGACACTTATTTTGAAACGGACGGTCAGGGAAACATCGGAGCGCAGATTGATGCCATCTATTCTCATTTTCTCGGCGAAACAATTAATGAAGATTAAAGAGGTAACCCATGGATATGAATCAATTAACACAAAAATCCATTGAAGCGCTGAAAAGCGCCGAAACAATTGCAAATAACCACAGCCATGTCGAAATTGAACCGGACCACCTGCTGTTGGCTCTGCTCGATCAGGAGGGTGGCGTGGTGGCTCGGGTGTTTGACAAATTGGGCAAGCCCGTGAGCACTATAATCCGCGAACTGGAAGCGGAAGTTGCTAGAAAGCCCCAGGTTTCCGGCCCGGGGCGTGAACCTGGTCAGGTTTATGTGAGTCAGGGGACCAATCAGGTTTTAAACGAGGCCGAAAAGCAGGCCGGCAAGATGCAGGATCAATACATTTCGGTGGAGCATTTGCTGCTTGGGATGTTTGCCCTGCCAAGCGATAGTGATGTGCGGCAACTGTTTGCCCGTTACGGGGTGGATAAGCAACAGATCGAAGCCATTGTTCAGGAAGTGCGGGGCAGTCAACACGTGACCAGCGATCATCCGGAATCGACCTATGAAGCGCTGGCCCAGTACGGGCATGACCTGGTGCAGGACTGCATTGACAATAAACTTGACCCGGTGATCGGCCGCGACAGCGAGATCCGTCACACCATCCGCATTCTGTCCCGGAAGACCAAAAATAACCCGGTGCTTATCGGGGAACCGGGAGTCGGCAAGACGGCCATCGTGGAAGGACTGGCTGCCCGCATTGTCGCCGGCGATGTGCCCGAGGGGCTCAAGAACAAACGCATCATTTCGCTGGATATGGGGGCGTTGGTAGCCGGGGCAAAATACCGCGGTGAATTTGAAGAGCGTTTCAAGGCGGTGCTCAAAGAAGTGAAGGACGCCAATGGCGAGATTCTGCTCTTTATCGACGAGTTGCACACGGTGGTGGGCGCGGGAAAGGGCGACGGTAATATGGACGCCGGCAATATGCTCAAGCCCATGCTGGCCCGGGGAGAACTCCACTGCATCGGGGCGACGACCCTTGACGAATACCGAAAATATATCGAAAAGGATCCGGCATTGGAACGGCGCTTCCAGCCTGTCATGGTGGACGAGCCCACGGTGGAGGATACCATTGCCATTCTGCGCGGGCTCAAAGAGCGGTATGAAATTTTCCACGGCGTCAAAATCATGGACAACGCCATCGTCGCGGCGGCAACGCTGTCCAATCGTTATATTTCCGATCGGTTTCTGCCGGACAAGGCCATCGACTTGATCGACGAAGCCTGCGCAATGATCCGTACGGAAATCGATTCGATGCCGGAAGAAATGGACGAAATCAATCGGAAGATCATCCAGCTGGAAATCGAGGAATCGGCGCTTAAAAAGGAAGAAGATCATCTGAGCCAGGAACGGCTTGCGGCGTTGCGAAAGGAACTGGCCGACGAACGCGAAAAATTTAACGCGATGAAGATCCAGTGGGACAATGAAAAACAATCGGTGGACAGCGTTCAGAAAATCAAAGAACAAATTGATCAGGTCAATCACGAAATCGATATGGCCCAGCGCGACAATGATCTGGAAAAGGCCGCTGAGCTGAAATACGGCAGACTGCCGGCGCTTCAGAATCAGATGAAAACCATGGAAGACGCGGCGGATGCCAAGGGCTACGATGATAATTTGATCCGCGAACGGGTCGGCGAGGAAGAAATCGGCGAAATCATTTCGAATTGGACGGGCATTCCGCTATCCAAACTCATGAGCGGCGAACGGGAGAAACTCCTCCATCTGGAAGAAACCCTTAAAGAGCGGGTGATCGGTCAGGATGAACCGATTCAAAAGGTGACCGATGCGATTCTGCGTTCCCGCGCCGGCATTAAAAATCCCAACAGTCCCATCGGCTCCTTCCTCTTTCTCGGGCCTACCGGGGTCGGGAAGACGGAACTGGCCAAAGCGGTGGCGGCCAATCTTTTCGATTCGGAAGATAACATGGTGCGCATCGATATGTCCGAATATATGGAAAAATTCTCGGTCAGCCGGCTCATCGGAGCACCTCCGGGATACGTGGGCTATGAAGAAGGCGGTCAACTGACCGAAGCGGTTCGGCGCAAGCCTTATTCGGTGATTTTGCTTGACGAAGTCGAAAAAGCCCACAGAGACGTATTCAATATTCTGTTGCAGATCCTCGACGACGGTCGGGTGACGGATTCTCAGGGCCGGGTGGTCGATTTTAAAAATACGATCATCATCATGACGAGCAACCTCGGCAGCGAATACATTCTCGACGGGATTGATGCCGACGGCAACATTAAGCCCGTGACCGAAGACACGGTGATGAAGCTGCTCAATCAGACCTTCCGGCCGGAATTTCTTAACCGGATCGATGAAATTGTGCTTTACAAACCGTTGTCGAAGACGACGATCAGCAAGATCGTGGATCTGATGCTGGCGCAGGTTCAAAACCGTCTCGACGAACAGGAATTGCGTTTCGAGCTGACACCGGCGGCCAAAGACGCGGTGATCGACCAGGGATATGACGCTTCCTTCGGAGCGCGGCCGCTGCGTCGATTTATCCAAAAGCATATCGAGACGCTGTTGGCGAAGAAAATTCTCGGCGGTGAACTCAGCCGAGGCGATGTGATGACGGTTGATTGGCAGAACGGACAATTCATGGTCAGATGATTTTAAAATAGACAAACTAATTATTTTAACCCATTTTATTTAATACTGGGCGGCGGAAGCCGCCTTTTATTGTGTCTGCTATTTTCGCGTCTTTACTTTGATTTTCCTTTAGGGTAGAATGGACGAGTATTTATGCGATAAAACACACAAAGGAGGTAGATCATCACATGGGACAGATTAATCCCGTCGAGTTGGGGATCTTTATTGTATATTTGGCAGTGCTGATTTTTATCGGACTGAAGTTTTACGATGCATCGTCCGATTCGTCAGAAGGATTTTTATTAGGGGGGCGTGCGCTGGGCAGCTGGGTCACGGCTTTTTCTGCCCAGGCTTCCGATATGAGCGGATGGCTTTTGATGGGACTTCCCGGTGCAATTTATCTCGGGGGAATGCCTCAGCTTTGGATTGGCATCGGTCTTTTTGCCGGCACCTGCATCAACTGGAAATACGTTTCCGAACGGCTGCGGGTTTATACTGAAGAAACGGAGGCTCTGACACTATCGACTTTTTTTGACAGACGCTACAAAGATCCGACCGGTGCGCTGCGGACCATTTCTGCTATGGTTATTCTGTTTTTCTTCACGATTTACTGCGCTTCGGGCATGGTTTCTTCGGGAAAGCTCTTCTCGACGATGTTTGGCCTGGACTATAATATCGCGGTGGTGATCGGCGCGGTGGTGATCGTCTCCTACACTTTTCTCGGCGGATTTTTGGCTGTGAGCTGGACGGATTTGATCCAAGGCATTTTGATGGTCATCGCCATTGCGGTGGTGCCGGTGCTGGCCGTGATTCACATGGGCGGTTTCGGCACGACCCAGGCGGCGATGACCAGCCAGCATATTTCGTTCAATCTCTTTGGCGGCGGCGTCACGGCTGCGACCATTGTTTCCGCCGTTGTCTGGGGATTGGGGTATTTCGGCCAACCGCATATTCTCGTGCGCTTCATGGGCATCAGCTCGGTCAAAGAAATTCCAAAGGCCAGACGGATTGCCATTATCTGGTGCTTGATTTCGCTGGCCGGCGCCTTGCTGGTGGGACTGCTTTCCATTCCGCTTTTTCACGGACTTTCTGGTGGGAAAGAAGAAACCGTCTTTATTTTAATGATTCGCAAATTTTTTCCGGCGTGGATCGGCGGTGTCTTTTTGGCGGCGATTATGGCGGCGATCATGTCCACCATCGATTCACAGCTTTTGGTTTGCTCTTCGGCTTTGTCGGAAGACCTGGCCCGTATTTTCTTAAAGAAGGAGCTGACTGATAAACAAAGCGTGAGCCTGGGGCGTTGGTCTGTTATTGCCGTCTCTCTGGTGGCACTGATTATCGCTTTTGGCAACAACGCGACCGTCATGGGGCTCGTCTCCTATGCATGGGGCGGCTTTGGGGCGGCTTTTGGTCCGCTTGTTCTGTTCGGCCTCTACTCGCGCAGGACCACCTGGCAGGCGGCGCTGTCCGGCATGCTCGTTGGAACAGCGATGGTTATCGTCTGGAAAGTAACCGGCCTCTCGTCCCATCTGTTCGGTACAGGGATTTACGAAATTCTGCCGGGATTTGCGCTGAACGTCCTGACCATTCTGATGATTAATCACTTTACCAAACCGGAAGCCCATGTGGTGGAAGAATATGATGAAATGATTGAGCGGTACCATCGTGCCAAGGCGGCGTGAGGTCACTAAATAACAAAATTTCTTTGATGAAACAGGATGGTGTGGTAAAATAAAATCATATTAAAGAGAAGTCAAAGGAGGGGAAGCTGTGAGTCACGATGCACCAGATCCGATTCTGAAGTTTAAAAAAGTTCAGGACGGTCCGGACGAATTTGTCGATATGAAGGTTTTGGACTTCCAGTTTAAAAAAGGCGGCGAAGGCGTGTGCCCGAATTGCGGCGGAAAAACCACGGCGATTGGCCATGACTGGACCTGTGCGTCCTGCGGATTAAAACTCAACGGGCCGATTTTTTAATCGGCGATCCGTGCAGACTGTTTCTGTCGGTCGACAGGGGCAGTCTTTTTTTAAATGTCGTGTTGTATAGCATGGACCTCAGCAGGAACTAAAAAATGGAGCAAAAAAATAACCAATCGAAAAAGGGAATGCGCATTGTCATTGGGGGGATGCTCATTGTGCTCATCGCGGGCTGTTTTTTTGGCGGGCGGCAATGGTTTTTGCCCGCCCGCATCCGCCCGCGGTCGGAAGCCAAGCGTCATGCGTTGTCCCAGAGTATTTACACGGCCGATTCACAAAGCGGCTACGCGCGCTTAACGGATTCGGAGCAAATCGCCTATTCGCAATTTTTAAAAGCGGCCGAAACGCATCTGCCGTCGGTTGAACTCTCGGGGGTTCAGTTGAATATTGGGGGCGTTAAACGCGTTTGGCAGGCATTTTATCAGGATAATCCGCAGATCTTTTGGGTCTCCGGATATCGCTATACCTATGGCGGCGCTAATCAAATTGTTTCAGGGGTTCAATTGGTTTATGCCTATACGCGGCAGGAAGCGCAGGCCAAGCAGCAGCAAATTGATGCGGGGGCCAAACGCATTTTGGCGCAGATCCCCAAAGGTGCTGACGATTATCATACCGTGCTGGCTGTGCACGACGCTATTGTGAAGGACACCCGCTATGGCAGCGGCTCCAAGGACCATCAAAATATCGCTTCGGTGCTAGTGGATCACGAGTCGGTTTGTGCCGGTTATTCGCGCGCGATGCAATACCTGCTGAAAAAGGCAGGGATTTACTGCACGGTGGTTGACGGCCGGGCGGCCGGCCGGGGCGCGCACGAGTGGAACTTGGTGAAGATGGACGGGAATTATTATTTTGTCGACGTGACCTGGGACGATCCGACCTTTGACAGCGAAGCGCCGTTAGGTTATGTGGATCATGCCTTCTTCGGCATTACAACCCGGGCGCTGCTCAAAAACCACACGATAGATGCGCCTCTGGGAGAAATTGCGACGTGCGAAGCCACCCGCGATAATTATTATGTCCGGGAACAGCACGATTATCATGCGGGGGAGTTGGGTAAATTTCTGCGGGCCGTTTTAATGGCCCATTATCGCGGGGAGAAAATTTTTTCGGCACGCTTTGCCTCGGCCGATGACATGCAAAAGGCCATCGATCGCCTGAGGTGGCTTCGTCTTTCGGGACTGCGCTATGTGAAGCGCGAAGAGATGCATGTGCTGACGTTATTGATGCCGTAAGGCGGGGACAGGCTTTTGAAATTTCAGAAGTTCTGCAAATGTTTAGAATCTTTGGCTTTAACTGTGCTATACTAAAATAAAAAGTGCGGAGGAAAGCGCAATGCAATTGATCGGTCGAAAAAAAGAGCTTAAAACGTTAAATCAGGCATGGAAGAAAGAGGATGCCTTTATTTTGATCAGCGGGCGTCATGCGGTGGGAAAGACAGCTTTTATTAAAACCTTTGCGGAGCATAAAAATCATTTGTATTTTGCGGCGAGAAGTGTGTCTGATCAGATGAATCGCCTGGCTTTTGAGCAGGCGTTTAAACAACATTTGAACGGGGATGCCAAATCCGGCGACAACAAGATTACCTGGGAAGAATTGTTTCGTTTGTATGCCGAAAAGACGGAAACCGGCGGGAAAATGCTGATTGTCGATAATTTTGAATATCTGTTGGATGCTAGCGGTGATTTTGCCAAAACGATTCGTAAGGCCTGGCAGCAATTTTTCAAACCCAACGGCGTGACGTTGATCCTCGTTATCGGCAATGCTTCCGGACAGCAAAATATGATGGCGGATAAAAGCTTTGCATCTGAAGTGACTTGTCAGATTCCCCTTGCGCCGGTGACTTTTGTGGAAATGATGCGCGAATACCCCCATCATGATTTCAGCCAGCTCATGCTGATGTACGCAGTGACCGGCGGCGTTCCGGCTTATTGGTATATCTTTGATCGCTGCATCAACGACAAACAGGTGCGGGATACCATCGAGGCGAATATTTTAAACGGAAAAGGGATCTTTTTTGACGAAGTGAGCCGGCTGCTTGAACGAGAAGTGTGGGAACCATCGGTTTATCACAGCCTGCTGTCTGCACTGGCTGCAGATCGTTTCACACAAGAAGAACTTGCAGCTTTCACCGGCTTTAAGATCGGAAAAGTACGAGACGCGCTGACCAATCTGGAAACGCTGGGTTATGTGACCCAGACAGTCTCTATCGGGAAGAAAAAACTTTTTGGCAAACAACGTGTGGCATATCATATCGCCGATCCGATGTTCGATTTTTGGTATACCTTTGTCTTCCCATATTACGAAGATATTAAAGACAACCGATCCAAGGGTGCCAAGCAGGTCCTTAAGAAAAACTTTGCTCAATATATTCAAAAATGGTTCTGCCAAGTGGCTGGGGAAATCTTTTTGGTCGCCGCCGCTCAAGACAGTCTTCCTATGCGAACGGATGTGGTTGGGGAATACTTTGATGATGACAATAATAAGATCCCAATTGTCGCGGTCGATGATGAGCAGAAGAAAATATTCTTTGGGGATTGCGTCTTCACCAGCGAAGCTTATACCAAAAAGAAATTTGATTATTTTGTCGAAAAGACCCAGGGGATTAAGCGTTTGAAAAAAACGTATAAAGATTATACATGGATTTTTGGCGTATTCTCTGCCTATCCGTTTGAACAGGAACTATTGGATTATTCCCTTTCGGAGGATAATGTGCTGCTCTTTAACGGGATTACGATTTATTCGCTCAATCAATAAAAATTGAAAAGTTATTTTTGGGTCGACCTCTTTCATCTGAATTTGGATGGGGGAAATTGTCCGCTTAAGTCATTAACGGATTGAGGATCAAATAATGACGTTGTATTTGTTGTGTTTGTTGTATTTATAGTATAAAAGAAAAAAGATGGAAAACTTTTTATTCAGAACAAACCGCATCGGGTTGATTCGAATAGAATCCAAAAAATTCAGGAGGATAGCATCGGACAAATGTGAGAATCGAGGTCTGTAAAATGGCGGGTGACTGCATGTGGGTGACGACAACCTCGCGACGATTGGTTCAAGTGAAAGGCAAGAGCATCCAAATACATAGGGGTTTTGTACGGAACGGAAACTTTTGAAGAAAGTACCAATAAAAAAGCCTGAGACCTCGCTTTTAGGCGGGCTTCAGGCATTCTTCAAAAAATAAAAAATGGCAGGGGCAGAAGGATTTGAACCCTCGGCACGTGGTTTTGGAGACCACTGCTCTACCAACTGAGCTATACCCCTGTGCCAAGAACGCTCTTATTATAATTCAGTCAAAATGAAATTGCAAGTGGAAATTCCTCAAAAAGCGTACTGCAAAAATAGGGAGCAACGTGAAGAATGAAATCGATTTGTCTTGACAGTGGTTATTAAAAAGCCTAAAATAAAAGCAATACGTATTTTATTATAAATTAAATGGTGCACCAGGAGGAAAAACATGAGACAGGCATTGACAGCGAAAGGTCAGCTGGATGTTTGGATGCGCTCGACCGAAGCGGCCCTATCTAACATGGGTATTGAGGATGTTACTGTTGACGAAGCAAGTTTGCATATCAGTGGACATCATCCTGAAAAGGGAGCGATTGGCATTGATTATATGACGCCGGAAACGGGGAAAACCCGAATGGTTATTCAGGTGGATGACCCGTCGTTGATTGACGATTATAAACATCAGGTAGCGCCGATTTTTAGACGTGTTATGGATGAGCTAAAAGCTGCAAAAGTCGAGGAACAGGCAGCAGAAGCGGATGAGTCAGCGGAACAGAGCCCTGAGCGAAAACCATATGCCGGGTCGGAAGCTGACCAGGGAGCCCGCTTACCAAATGAATCGGAAACTTTGCCCGATGACGGCCGGACAGATCAAACTAAAGAGAAACCACCTGCAGAAGATGGCTGGCAGGAAGCGCCGATGAACGCAAAACAAGATGCACAATCGGAAACGCAGGCTAATTTAAATGCGCTTTATCATGATGCACCAGTTTCGGAAGTAACAGCCCGGGAAATCAAGAAGGCTGATAAAGCGAACAAGCCGGCGAAAAAGAAAAAGAAATGGCTGTTGCCGATGGTTTTGATCGTGATTATTGCCCTAGCATCGGCAGGAGCATTTGTTTATTATTGTCATCAGCAGTCAACGGCAAGTGATCGCCAGTCGAAAACCCAAACATCTTCTAAGACAAAATCCGATAAAAGTAGCTCAAAAAATACGTCATCTGACGATAACGCGACGGCGGACAATAACACAAGCAATGACAACGCGAATAATAATGCAACGTCCACTACAGCGACTTTGGCACAATACAATGCGATTACGACTGGCATGACCTATGATCAGGTTAAGCAGCAGTTCAGCAATGTGGACGGCCAGAAGTTATCGGAATCGACCTATAAAGATCAGTCAAACAAAGACATCAAAACGGAAGTTTATTATTGGAACGGTAATGGGGATTCGGGATCGAATGCCAGTATCACTTTTGCGAACGGTGCCGTCAGCCAGAAAAGCCAATTCGGATTAAAATAAAATCAAAAACGCCCGTTGACTGCGGGCGTTTTTTGCGTTCTAATTTTATTGTTTAGAAAACATTCATTCAAAGAATGGGAGGCGTTCTCATTGAAAAATCAAATTAATAAAAGTGTCGATGTATTGAAGCAGCTGATAATGCGGGATGGGCTTGGGCAAACGGAACAGGCTTTGGATCTGGCGGCGTCCGTTCACGCGGGACAGTTTCGGAAAAATAAAAAGGCTAAAGCCATTCCGGCCATGATTCATCCGGTAACGGTGGCCTTGCATGCGGCAGCCCTTGGTTTTTTAGAGGATGAACTGTTGGCAGCAGCTCTTTTGCACGATGTATTGGAAGACAGCACACTGCATGAATTGCCCGATTCTTTCTCGCTGAGCGTTCGGGAAACGGTGGACACACTGACCTATCGCGGTCGGGGAAAGACAGACACATCGGCAATGCCGGCCTATTATCATGCCGTTGCGCAAAGCAGAAGCACAGCACTGATCAAGGCGCTGGATCGCTGCCATAATCTGGCAACAATGTCGGAAGGGTTTACGGCATCACAGCAAAAGATTTATATTGAAGAGACAGAACATTATGTTTTGCCGATGATGGCCGGTGCGGAAAAGCATTTTGGGGATTTGAAACGTCCCTTTTGGCTGGTGCGTTATCAAATGGCGGCGGTGATGCGAACGGCAGCGGACGATCTGACGGGCGATGTGTTGACGGAGATGAATCGTTAAAGCTTAAATAAGGTTTGGCGCGAAAGAATTTGGTGCTTGACAGGAATTGGGGTGAATGATAGTATTTGATTGAACACAACTAATAAGTATAATAGATTTTAAAGAAGGAGCACGATCTTCATGAAAATTGCAATTCGGTATTATACGAAAAGTGGGAATACACGGAAACTGGCAGAGGCCATCGGTCGGGCGATTGGCGTCGCGCCAGAGGATATTTCGATCCCCTTGACGGAAGATGTGGACCTTTTATTTTTGGGATCATCGGTTTATAAGGCCGGAGTCGACAAAGCGGTCAAGCAATTTATTTCGGATTTGGATGTCAAGGTTGGGAAGATTGTTAATTTTAGCAGCGCAGCGCTGATTTCCGGCACGTATCGTCAAGTCAAAAAACTGGCGACCGCCAAGGGCATTGTCATGGCTGATGAAGAATTTCATTGCAAAGGGGCTTTTCACGGTCTGTTTAAATCGCATCCGGACACGGTTGATTTAAAGAATGCCGGCGCATTTGCGAAGAGCGTCGTTGCGGGAGGAAAATAATATGAGTGATAAATACGCGCGTTTAAGATTAGATAATCAGCTGTGCTTTCCGCTTTATGCTTGTTCACGGGAAATCATCCGAACCTATAAGCCTTTTTTAGACGCTATCGACTTGACCTATACCCAATATATCACGATGATGGTTGTTTGGGAGGAAAGAAAAATATCTGTTAAGGAGATGGGCAAGCGGCTTTATCTGGATTCGGGTACGCTGACACCTGTTCTTAAAAAATTAGAAGCGAAAGGCTATGTAACGCGAAATCGTTCGGAAATTGATGAGCGTTCATTAATTGTTACCTTGACAGACAAGGGCGAAGCTCTGCAGGATAAAGCCCTGTGTGTGCCGGAACAGATGGGGCAATGCCTGCACCTGTCGCCAGAAGACGCCAGGCAGCTCTGTCAGATTTTGCGACGCTGGCTGGAAACCTACGATGAGGAATAACAGACGGCAAAACCAATTTTGAATATCGAAAATTAGGAAGCCATCCGCTGCCGGATGGCTTCTTGCCTTTGTGAACTATTTCTGATAAACTGAAAAGCATCAACAGAGGAAATAAAGGAGCGTAAAGATCATGGAGAATGATTTTACGGCTGCGCAGACCATCGTAGTGAAAGTGGGCACCACCTCGCTGACTCACGACAATGGAACTATCGATTTAAGAAAAATGGACGCCCTTGCCCGGGTTTTAACCGATCTCGAGAATGAAGGCCGGAAAATTGTGCTGGTGTCATCCGGGGCAATCGGC
Organism: Pseudoramibacter faecis; assembly: GCF_036289405.1. NCBI lineage: Bacteria > Bacillati > Bacillota > Clostridia > Eubacteriales > Eubacteriaceae > Pseudoramibacter > Pseudoramibacter faecis. The sequence continues at coordinate 12,067 of NZ_JAYFFI010000008.1, forward strand.
TGTGGGATGCACCGTCTGAAAATGTCCCAAAGGCCGATCACCCTGGAAGAAAAGCAAATGACGGCATCTGTGGGGCAGGGGCTTCTGATGGAATTGTATCACCGTTCTTTTGACAGCTATTATCAAAATATCGGCCAGATCCTTTTGACGAAGGATGTGTTTTCGAATCCGATTAAACGCATTAATGCCCGCAATACCTTCAGCGAATTGATGAAGCGCAGAATCATTCCGATTGTCAATGAAAATGACCCAATTTCGACCGATGAAATAGAGGAGGAACGCTTTGGTGACAACGATCGCTTATCGGCGATGACAGCGGCATTGATTGAGGCTGACGGTTTGATCATTCTTTCAGACGTGGATGGTCTTTATACCGGGGATCCCGGAAAAGAGGCTCAAGCTGAACGCATCGACATTGTGGAAAAAGTGACGGAAAAGATTATGAAGCTGGGAGGTGTATCCGGGTCCGGTTTGGGGACAGGCGGCATGGTAACAAAACTCAAGGCGGTCCGGTATGCCGCGAATCACGGTCTTGAAACCATTATTACCTCAGGAAGTGATGTGAATGTGCTTTACCGCATTATGGATGGCGAGCCAACTGGAACATTATTTCGGAAAAACCAAAAATTTTATCAGGGGAAAGAACAGGAGGCAAAAAATGTTTAAAAAAGTGATGACGGCGATCGGCGCAGTGTGCGTGGGATTATCGGCCGTTTTCGGTGTGTTTTATTGGCTGGAAAAGAAGAGTGAAAAAAAAGTCGGTGGTAAATTGATGCGGGTCAACTATCGGTTCACCAAAGAATTCGACGATTAAAGATGACCTCAGCATCACAAATGGAAGCCAAGGGCGGCGATACCGTTTTGATCTTTTCGGCATCGACGGGCGGCGGACATAACTTGGCGGCTCAAACGGTTCAAAGAGGACTGAGTGAGCGCGGGTATACGGTTCAAATTATTGATGCCTTTGCCGATACATCCAAAACCTTTAATAAATTGCTGACAAAGGGCTATAAGCAAATGGTGGAGAAAGTGCCGCGACTATATCATTTGCTTTATAATGATTTAGACAAAGATACGCTGCGGCGAAGAGGCATCTTCAGTCTGGTGGCACGATTTATGAATCCGGATATCATGCCGATGATGGTGGCCAACAAGCCGGTGCTTTTGGTATCCACCCATCCCTTTGTGACCAATATTTTGGGCAGGATCAAAGACATGGGGGCTTTCGATATTCCGATTATTTCTTTTGTGACGGACTATAAATTCCATGGCGTTTATACCCATCCGAAAATCAATGCTTATGTCGTCGGCAGTCCCTACACCAAAAAAGGAATGGTAGAACGCGGTGTCCCGGCAGAGATTATCCATCCCTACGGCATACCGGTCCGGGAAGCTTTCGAAAAAGAAAAGGTACCCTGCGAAGCGATTGACAAAGATGTAAAAGGGACCGTGCTTTTGATGGGCGGCAGTCTCGGGACACATCATATGAAAAAAGCGTTCAAGGCGCTGATAAGAAGCCGGGAAAAGATCCGCATCATCGCGGTGTGCGGTAATAACGGCAGTCTGATGGACGAGTTGGAGCACTACACTCAAAAACACACAAGTAATAAATTGGTTCGGGCGTTTGGCTTTGTGGATAATATTCCGGCGCTGATGGACGAGTCTGACGTGATCGTATCCAAACCCGGCGGGTTGACGACAGCAGAGGCAATGGTGAAAGGCATTCCGATGATCATTCCTTATTGCTACCCCGGCCAGGAAGAGGATAATGCAGAATATCTGGAAGCCTCAGGGATGGGCATTTGCCTTGAAAAAATTGATGCGCTCACGGATTTGATAGATTATCTCATCGATCATAAATTGATTATCCAGGAAATGGCTGAAAATATGAACACTGAGGCAAAAACATATTCGCCAAATGCGACTTTGGATTTATGTGAGGCGTTGATTGCGGATTATAAAAAGACAGTGTTGCAGGCTTGTCAAAAGGATAACGCTGAATGATGAGCATTGACAGCGAAAAATTTGATTTGTGCTTTACAATTCAGATTGCCAATGGTAAAATGCTCGATGGTTAGCCTGCTCTTGGTTTGCCGACACTCCGACGGCCTACTATGAACAGGGAATTCTAAATAATCAAGGAGATATCATGATTACAAAAGAAAACAAAGAACGGATCATTGCGGAATACGGCACACATGCCGGAGATACCGGTTCTCCGGAAGTTCAGATTGCGCTGCTTACAGCGCGCATCAATGATTTGAATGCTCATTTTGCCGTGCACAAAAAAGATCATCATTCCAGAAGAGGGCTGCTTAAAATGGTTGGGCAGCGCCGCAATCTTTTGGGATATCTGAAAAAGAAAAACATCACCCGTTATCGTGAACTGATCGCGAGACTGGGCTTGAGAAAATAATGATTAAACAGGCGGAGCTCTTCCGCCTTTTTGCATTTTCAGGGAAAGCTCTGAAAGTGTGGTTATCGAACGAGGAGGAAAGATGAAAGTATTTGAAACGGAGATTGCAGGCCGCCCTTTTCGGGTTGAAATCGGAGAAGTGGCACGGCTGGCAAAAGCCGCTGCGATGGTTCGCTACGGTGATACCAGTTTGTTATGTAATGTCACGGTATCCAAAAAACCGAGGGAAGGCATGGACTTTTTCCCGTTATCAGTGGATTATGAAGAAAAGCAATACGCCGTCGGCAAAATTCCCGGCGGGTTTTTAAAGCGGGAAGGCCGTCCGTCCAATCAGGCGATTTTAAATTCCCGGTTGATAGACAGACCGATTCGCCCGCTTTTCCCGAAGGGATTCCGCAACGACGTTCATGTCGTGACGATGGTGATGTCTGTCGAACACGATAACGCGCCGGAACTGGTTGGCATGCTGGGATCGTCTATTGTTTTATCCATTTCCGACCTTCCATTCGATGGCCCGACGGCGGCTGTTCAAGTGGGTTTGATTGATGGTGAATTTGTGCTCAACCCGACGGTAGTCCAATATGAAAAATCCGAAATGCACCTCACGGTTGCCGGCACACGGGAAGCGGTTATGATGGTTGAAGCGGGCGCCGACGAAGTTCCAGAAGCCATCATGCTTGATGCCATTCTTTACGCACATGAAGAAATCAAAAAAATAATTTCCTTTATTGATCAAATTGTGGCGGAAGTAGGGGCACCTAAAGTTGACTATAAACTTTACCTGCCGACAGAGGAAATGGTAACTGAAATTACCGATTATATCGGCACGCGGATGCATGACGCGGTCCACACCGAGGATGCAAAAGAACGCATTGAGAACATGGACACGCTCATCGAAGAAGTCAGCGAACATTTTGCCGAAATTTATCCGGACAACGCTGCAGATATTGATATGGTTATCAATAATCTTAAAAAGAAAGAAGTCCGCAGTTTGATTCTGGATGACGGTATCCGCCCGGATAACCGCGGAATGACTCAGGTTCGCCCGTTGGTAGCCAAAGTGGATTATATCCCCCGGGTTCATGGCTCGGCGCTCTTCACCCGCGGCGAAACCCAGGTGTGCTCGGTGGCAACCCTCGGCCTTTTGAAAGAAGCCCAAACATTGGACGGCCTCGAACTGGAAAGCAAAAAGCGCTACATGCATAATTATAATTTCCCGAGCTATTCGGTCGGTGAAACGAGACCTAACCGCGGACCGGGACGCCGTGAAATCGGGCATGGGGCGTTGGCCGAAAGGGCGCTTTTGCCGGTCTTGCCCTCTGAAGAGGATTTCCCTTATGCGATTCGCGTAGTCTCAGAAGTCATGAGCTCCAACGGCTCTACTTCGCAGGCGTCAGTCTGTGGTTCTTCAATGGCTTTGATGGCAGCAGGTGTGCCCATAAAAAAACAGGTAGCCGGTTGTGCCATGGGACTGATCAAAGAAGATGAGAAATTGGCCATTTTAACGGATATTCAAGGAATGGAAGATTTTCTGGGCGATATGGACTTTAAAGTCGCCGGAACGGAAGATGGTATTACGGCCATTCAAATGGATATCAAAATTCACGGCATTGATCGTGAAATTTTGACCAAGGCGCTCAACCAGGCAAGGGAAGGCCGTTTGTTCATTCTCGGTGTGATGAATGACGCGATTGCGCAGCCGCGGGAAAAATTGTCGCCCTATGCGCCGCACATTACAACGATGACCATTGATCCCGAAAAAATCCGCGACGTCATCGGGAAAGGCGGCGAAACCATCATTGGGATTCAAGATGCGACGGATACGAAAATCGAAATCGAAGAAGACGGCACGATTTATATTGCGGCGACGGACGGCGCATCCTCTAAAAAAGCACACGATATGATTTTTGATATCGTTCGCGAAGTGGAAGTCGGCGATGTGGTGACCGGCAGAGTCGTGAAGATTATGAAATTCGGAGCTTTTGTCGATATTCCGGGGTCCAAAGACGGTCTGATCCATATTTCCAAACTGGCCAATCACCGTGTGGAAAATGTTGAAGATGTGGTGTCGGTCGGCGACATGGTTACGGTTAAAGTGACGGAAATTGACGCTCAGGGCCGCATTAATCTTTCGCGTAAGGCTTGCCTGCCCCAGGACGAATAAAGCGATGCGCAAGGAACATTGTCAGGTTCGTCTGGTCAATCGCTCTGATTTTCCTGCGCCGGTTTACCAAACGGCAGGGGCATCAGGACTGGATTTGCGGGCAGCCATTGAGAACGAAATGGTGCTCGTGCCGCATCGCGTTTATCGAATTCCCACCGGCATTTATTTGGAAATGCCGGCGGGCTATGAAGCGCAGGTGCGCGCACGTAGCGGTTTGGCGTTCAAATACGGTGTGGCCATGGCCAATGGCGTCGGCACGATCGACGCAGACTATCGCGGCGAGATCGCGGCGCTGATGATCGTGTTGATCGATGAGCCTTTTACCGTTCATCCGGGAGACCGCATTGCCCAGCTGGTATTTGCACCGGTGGTGCAGCCCGAGATCATTGCGATTGAGACCGTTGACGCCTTGGACCAAACGGATCGGGGAGCCGGCGGATTTGGTCACACAGGTCGATAATTTTCAGGATTGTCGGCCACGCACATGTTATAATTAATACACATTAAAACGGGACCCGATAAGGTGTCCCGTTTTCAATAGAACGATGAGAAATGGGTGGTGAAGGTTTTGGATAAAAGAAAATCAAAAAAGACAACAAAAAATAACACCAAACAAAAAAAGAGGCCAGCATCCAAAAGTCAAACAACGAGAAAAATGGCCGAGAAAAAAACGCTGACCTCGGGTCAGATGAAAATACTGGGTCTGGCATTAATCGCGATTGCATTGATTAGCGCCTATTCCTATTCGACAGCGACCCCTAATCTTTTTGACCGCATTTGGGGGAAGGGGATTGTGAAATATCTGATGGGAAATGTGACGGTCATCTACTGCATCTATGCTATCGTATCGGGCATTTTGTTCTTCGCGGGAAAGTGGCAGAAACATTCCAAGGTCATGGGTTATGTATTTCTGCTGATTTCCAATCTGTTGATTTTCTTCAGCATGGGATGGCAATCGATGTTTCGCTATACCCTGATCGATATGTTCACCGTGCCGATTGGCAGTAACGTTGCGTATGGGGGCATCTTCGGCTTGGTGCTCACCTATATTTTGCTGACGATCATTAAAAAGCCGGCAACGATTATTTTGGTTCTGGCATTGATGATTTATGAAATCTATATGATTGTTAAAACCATTTCGCCTGAATTTTACGATCGCTTAAAAACGGAAGGAAAAGCGGCCATTATCGGTAAAGTGAATGAGCTGAAGGAAGATCGGGAACTTGCACAGCGCCGCAGAGCGGCAGAAGCAGAGCGTCAGGAAGTGGAACTGGAAGATCAGGATTATGATAGCTTATTTAATCCCAGTGATATCGGCGAAGTATCCGTCAATACGCAGTACGTTAATATTGACGACGTTATTGAAGGGCTGGACGAAGCGGCAGCAACACAGGCGCAGGCGGAAAGAGACCAGGTCATAGCGACGGCTAAAGCGCCGCAGGATCTGTTCCCCGAGGAAGAAACAACAGAAGATCATCTGGATTTCGGTAGAGAGGCAGAGGAGTCGGAAGCTTTTGATTTGGATCTGGCATCCCAGGCGTCGACGCCGGTTTATCATAAGCCGGACGTGGCGCTTCTTGATCCGGGGGTTCACAGCGGACGCGATCGCAAAAGTGATGTGATGAAAAAGGCCGGACAGATTGAAAATACCATGAAGGACTTTGGGGTTGATGCCAAAATTGTCGGCGTCGACGTCGGCCCTTCGATTACGCGCTTTGAAGTGCAGCCGGCAGCCGGGGTCAAAGTGGGGAAAATCGTCAACTTGGCCGACGACTTGGCGTTGCGACTGGCAACGTCCGGTATTCGGATGGAGGCTCCGATTCCGGGAAAATCAGCCGTCGGCATCGAAGTGCCGAACAAAGAAAGCGACGTGGTTGCCGTGGGTGAGATCATTAATACGCCGGCGTTTCAAAAGACGGAAGCGAAACTGCCATTCGCTTTGGGTAAAACCCTGTCCGGTCAAAACATCATCGGCGATATCTCTAAGATGCCGCACTTGCTCATTGCTGGCGCAACCGGTTCCGGAAAGAGCGTGTGCATCAACACCATGATCATCAGCATGATCTATCGATTGTCGCCGGATGATCTGCGTTTTATTATGATTGATCCGAAAATGGTGGAGCTCAATATTTACAATAGTATCCCGCATATGCTCATACCCGTGGTGACGGATCCGAAAAAGGCGGCTTTTGCGCTTAATTGGGCGTTGAAAGAAATGACGGATCGGTACCAGATCTTTAAAGAGGCAGGCGTGCGTAATATCGCGGGCTACAATAAAATGCGGGAAGCGGCCGGTGAGAGAAAATTGCCGCGAATTGTTATCATTGTCGATGAATTAGCCGATTTAATGATGACCTCGCCCAAGGAAATTGAAAGCGCCATTTGTCGATTGGCACAGTTGGCACGGGCCTGCGGGATGCATCTGGTGATTGCAACGCAGCGGCCGTCGGTGGATGTGATTACCGGGTTGATCAAAGCCAATATTCCGTCCCGCATTGCCTTTGCGGTGGCATCCAATACGGACAGTCGAACTATCTTGGATCAGGTTGGGGCGGAAAAGCTCTTGGGGAAAGGCGACATGCTCTATTTCCCTTCAGGCAAATCCAAGCCGCTGCGCGTGCAGGGAACCTTTGTGTCCGATGCGGAAATCAACCGCGTGGTAAAAGCAGTTTCCGGCGGGGCAAAGCCCGTTTTTGACAACCATATCGAAAATGAAATCGAAGCGGCACAGGTTCAAAATCAACAGGCACAAACCGAAGAAACTGCTGACGATTTGTTCCCACAGGCGGCGGAGCTGGCCTTTGTGAATGGTCAGATCTCGACATCAATGATTCAGCGCAAACTGCGGGTAGGCTATGCCAGGGCCGGCCGCATTATTGATGAGCTTGAGATGAAAGGTATTGTCTCGGGCCCCAATGGTAGCAAACCGCGGCAATTGTTGATCACGAAGGAGGAATACCATGGCTGATAGCCCTGCTGTTTTTATTTCGACATTGGGGTGTGATAAAAATGCGGTGGACAGCGAACAGATGGCCGGAGGGCTTTTGCAGGCGGGTTACCGTGTGAGCGATGAACCGGACGCGGCCAACCTGATCATTGTCAATACCTGCTGCTTCATTGAGGCGGCTAAAAAAGAATCCATTGACAAAATATTTGAATATTTGCCGTTTAAAACAAAGGGCAACTGTGAATGTTTTGTGGTGGCGGGCTGTATGGCGCAACGTTATGTGAAGGAATTGCGAAAAGAAATTCCAGAAGTAGATTATTTTATCGGCGTCAATCAGATTGACGATCTGCCGGAGGTGATTTCACACCAATCGGGAGAAAAGACTTTTGTCAGTGCGCATTTTGCGGCCAGTGCAGCGCCTCGTTATCTGAAGGATAAGATGGTGACGGCGTATTTAAAGATTAGTGAGGGCTGCGATAACTATTGCACTTATTGTGCGATTCCAACCATTCGCGGACGGCATCACAGCCGCACCCCGGAAGCGATTTTGGCTGAGGCCCGAATTTTATACAGCAGCGGTGTGCGGGAATTGATTTTGGTGGCACAAAATCTGACGCAATACGGCAGTGATCTGCCGGGAAATGAAAACCTGGCGTCCCTTCTGACACTGCTGTCGGAAAAAATTTCGTTCAAATGGATCCGCTTGCTCTACCTGTATCCGGAGGGCATTACTGAAGAATTGTTGACGGTGATCAAACAGCATGAAAATATCTGCCGCTATTTTGATATGCCCATTCAGCACACAGAAAACGAAATTTTAAAACGCATGGGGCGACACATTGACAAAGCGCAAATTTATGATAAAGTAAAATTAATCAGAAAAATGTTGCCGGATGCTGTGCTGCGAACGACGGTGATCACCGGCTTCCCCGGCGAATCGGATATGCAGTTTGAGGAAATGCTGGCGGATCTTCAGGCGCTTCGCTTTGAACGGCTGGGCGCTTTTGCTTATTCCCGGGAAGAGGGAACGCCGGCATATGTTATGGCCGGTCAAATTGACGAAGCTGTCAAGGAAACGCGTTTGCGTCGGATTTATGAGCAACAACAGGGCATTATCGCAGCATCCAATGAAACCATGATCGGGAAAACGGTGGAAGTTTTAATCGATGAAAATCAAGCGGACGGGGTTTCGGTCGGTCGGACACAGGGGGACGCGCCGGAAGTGGACTGCGATGTGATGATTGAAGGATCCGATCTGCCCGTGGGACAATTCTTTAAAGTAAAAATTGTTGATTCAATAGAATATGATTTAATAGGAGAGTTGGGAGAAAATGAATTTACCGAATAAGATTACTTTGTTCAGAATGATTTGCATTCCGTTTTTTGTGGCGGCAATGGCTGTCGGATTTCCGCATCATGAGTTGGCGGCGCTGATTATTTTTGCGATCGCGGCATATTCCGATCATGTGGATGGTCACATTGCCAGAAGCCGCAACTTAATTACGGATTTTGGCAAGTTTATGGATCCGCTGGCCGATAAATTGCTCACGGCATCCGCCTTTATCTGTCTGGTTCAGACACAGGCAATCCCGGCATGGGTGGTTATTGTGATTATCGCCAGGGAATTTGCCATTACCGGTCTCAGAACATTGGCGGCGAATGATGGCGTGGTCATTGCTGCGAGCAAATGGGGCAAAGCCAAGACCATGTCGCAGATGATTGCGATCATTGCACTGATTCTTTATAGCTGGCCGGTTGCGGCTTTCCCGGCACTAGGTATTTTTGGTCAGGTCATGATTTATGTAGCGTTGGCGCTGACCTTGATTTCCGGAGTCGATTATTTCAGACTCAACAAAGGAGTTATTAAAACCATGTAATGCAAAGCGCCTGCACGACAGGCGTTTTTTTAAAGAAAAAGTCTGGAAAGGAAAAGGACCAATGAATTGTGAAATTATTTGCGTCGGCACGGAACTCTTAACCGGAGATACCCTCAATACCAACAGCCAATACATTGCCAGAGAATTATCCCAAAATGGATTTTCAGTTCATTTTCAAACGACGTTGGGCGACAATCCGGACCGATTAAAGGACGTCTTTGAAGCGGCGGTTAAACGCAGTGATATCGTTGTGGTGACCGGAGGGCTCGGACCGACACAGGATGACTTAACCAAAGAAACCGTGGCGGCTTTTTTCGGTATGCCCATGCAGCGGGATGAAGCGCAGGTCCACAAAATGAAACAACACTTCGACCGGCGCAATTCCGTCATGACGGACAATAATTTCAGACAGTGTGATATTCCCGTCGGCGCCAAGGCGATCGATAATATCCAGGGGACGGCACCGGGGATTCACATCGAAAAGAACGGCGTTAGTGTTTTTCTTCTGCCCGGACCGCCGAGTGAAATGAAAGTCATGTTCGATCTTTATGTGATGCCGATCCTCAAGAATCGCACCAGCCAGCTGGTGATTTCCCGTTATTTTAATATATGTGATTTTGGGGAATCCATGGTGGAAGAAATGATTTTGGATCTGGTGAATCATCAAACCAATCCCACCATTGCGACTTATGCCAAGCCGGGAGAAGTGCTGGTGCGCATCACAGCCAACGGCACCGATGCGGAAGCTATCAATGGCCTGCTGGATAAATATACAAAAGAAATGGATCGGCGTTTTGGCCGTCATATTTTTGCCCATGCCCAAAAAACATTGGCCGAGACAGTGGAGGATCTGCTGCTCAAGAAGCACTGGACCATGGCCACGGCGGAATCCTGTACCGGCGGTCTCATTGCATCTCAGATGACGACGATCCCGGGAATTTCGGAAGCTTTTAAAATGGGCGTGGTTACCTATTCTAACGAAGCCAAAATGAAACTGCTCGACGTTCAGAAAAAAACGCTGGATAGGGCAGGCGCCGTTTCTGAAGAGACAGCTCGGGAAATGTGCGAACATCTGGCGACGCTCTCGGGATGTGATGTCAACGTATCGGTGACCGGTATCGCCGGACCAGACGGTGGCAGCGCGGAAAAGCCGGTGGGATTGGTGTATGTCGGCGTGCACGCTGACGGCCGGACACGGATTGAAAAGTGCAAATTTGCGGGCAGTCGGCAAACCATTCAAAAACGCTCGGCCAATAAAGCACTTTGTATGGTAAGAGAAGCGATTCTGAACTTGCAATAAAGATTCAACATTAACGAAGAGGAGGCTCGTATGGCCAAGAAAGAAAAGTCCTTAGATCCGGTGATGGATATTACGGATGCACAAGCACGCAAGAAAGCCCTGGATAATGCCTTAAAAAACATCGAAAAAGCTTATGGGAAAGGTGCTGTGATGCGCCTTGGCGACAGTGGCACCAGGGATGTTGATGTCATTTCGACATCGTCGTTGCGTATTGATATGGCGCTGGGGATCGGCGGCGTGCCTAAGGGGCGCATTATCGAAATTTACGGGCCGGAATCTTCAGGGAAGACGACACTGGCGCTGCACATTATTGCCGAAGCTCAGAAAAAAGGCGGCAATGCGGCCTTTATCGACGCAGAGCATGCGCTTGATCCGATTTATGCGGCCAGCCTTGGCGTGGATATTGATAATCTGGTCGTTTCCCAGCCGGATACCGGGGAACAAGCCTTGGAAATTTTGGAAGCGCTCCTGCGAAGCGGTGCCGTTGATGTGGCGGTTATCGACTCGGTGGCGGCGCTGGTGCCCCGAGCCGAAATTGAAGGGACCATGGGGGATTCCCATGTCGGGCTGCATGCGAGACTGATGTCTCAGGCATTGCGGAAGCTGACGGGCGTTATCAAAAATTCCAATACTGCGACGATTTTTATCAATCAGTTGCGAGAAAAGGTCGGCGTGATGTACGGTAATCCGGAAGTGACGACCGGTGGTCGCGCACTGAAATTTTATTCTTCGGTTCGCATGGATGTGCGCCGGATTGAAACGCTCAAAAAAGACGGTGAAATGATCGGGAACCGCACCCGCTGCAAGGTGGTTAAGAATAAAATGGCACCGCCGTTTAAAACTGCGGAATTTGACATTATTTACGGCAAGGGGATTTCCCATGAAGGGGATGTGCTGGATATGGCAGTCGAGCTCGACATCATTAAGAAGTCCGGATCCTGGTTCTCCTATAACGGAGAGCGGCTGGGCCAGGGGCGTGACAATATTCGCCAGATGCTCGAAGATAATCCCAATCTTTGTGATGAAGTTGAAGGCAAAGTGCGCGATCATTATCTGAATAACGGCGAAGAAACGGCGGCACCTGAAGAGGCGCCGATGGATGATGATGCGCAGGAGGCTTTCGAAATGGGGACATTTAAGGATTGACCAAGTGGTCTAAATGATAAGGGAGACAACGACCTCTTGCATTAATTTGGAAAATCGTTATAATAGAAATCTGACTAGGCCGGATAATCGCGGGGAAACCTGAGGAAAGTCCGAGCTCCGCAGGGCAGAATGCCGGATAACGTCCGGTGAAGGTGACTTCAAGGCAAGTGCAACAGAAAGCAAACCGCCGCATGTCGGCAAGGGTGAAAGGGTGAGGCAAGAGCTCACCAGTGGTTAAAGTAATTTGCCAGCTGGGTAAACCCCATTCGGAGCAAGACCAAGAAAGAGTGTTAAAAGGCGGCGGCCCGTCGCTGCTCAATGGTAGGTCGCTTGAGTCCGCCGGTGACAGCGGAACCAGATAGATGATTATCAAGACAGAACTCGGCTTATAGGCTTAGTCATTAAAAAACCAGGCATATGCCTGGTTTTTTTATGCGCGGATTCAGAGAATACATTGGGGGACAGTGCATTCAGTATGGGAAATAGGCTTCCTCAACGTGGCGGCGGTAAACGATTGTGCCGATCATCTGGACGTGGTGTTTGCGGATATCGTAAACGGCAGCATCCGCATCGGCGTTAAAAGGTTGGGTGATGAGTTTGTTGCCCATTAAAATAATTTTGCGGATGATCATAGGTTCCTTGTTGACGTGAAGGGCAACAGTCGCGCCGGATGTGAGCCCGGTATTCAAGCGAATCACGACCAGGTCGCCGGCGGTGTATGCCGGCTGCATGGCGTCGTCGGGAATCCGATAGCCAAAGACAGGCCCCCATTCGGTGAGTTTATCAATGGGAATCGAGAGGTGGTCGGCGGCTTTGTGGTTGGAAAAAATTGGCCGGTCATAGCGAATTTCATCAAATACGGAAATATCGAAGGCGTGCCCCGCTGCGGGGGTATCCCCTAAAATTTCTGATTCATACATCGAGACGGTTTTACCCATCAGCCATTCCGGATTCACGTCAAAATAATCGGCCAAGGCGTAAACCGTGGTCATTTTGGGCGCCATTTCGCCCCGAGTGTATCGGGAAATGCTGGGCGGGGATAAATTGAACTGCTCTGACAGTGAATAGGTGGTTTCGTTAAAATTTTTCATTAATTGTTTGAGCCGCTGTCCAAAAATAGATTTATGAATAGAATTGCTCATGATAGACCTCAGTGTATTGGGATATGGTAAAATATAAAATAAAAAATCCGAAAAGATCAAAAAGTTGTTAAATAATTTTGTTTATTATAGCATATCCTTTGGCAAGTGAACGCAAAGAATCTGAAAGAAAGTAGGAAAGATATAACGAAAAAAGTGATTTTTCTGAAGGTTCAGCTAAAATGGCGGCGACGCCATTTGCATCCACTAACCCTTTTGAGGTATAATCCTGAGATAGTATTGGTTTAGAAACGCTATAAAGTAGTGAAGGCGTGCGCGTGCCACAAGATTTTGGGTGTAACGCCGGAAAAAAGTATAAAAAAGCAATGAATCATATAGAAAGAAGTAGCTGAAATGAACTATCGGATGGGGTTGGATGTCGGCTCGACCACGATTAAAGTGGTCGTTCTCGATGAGAAAGACAAAATTGTTTTTAGTGATTACCGCAGGCACCGCTCGAATATTAAAATCTCGATGAGCGCCCTGCTTCGCGAGGTTTATGAAACCTTGGACAATGTGCAAACGCATATATCCGTGACGGGGTCCGGCGGGATGCTCGCGGCCAAATGGCTTGAAATTCCTTTTATTCAGGAAGTGGTGGCCGGGACGCTCGCCGTTGAGAAAAAGATTCCGAAAACGGACTGTGCCATTGAGCTCGGCGGCGAAGATGCCAAGATCACTTTCTTTGAAGGCAGCATCGAACAGCGCATGAACGGGACCTGCGCCGGCGGGACAGGGGCCTTTATCGATCAGATGGCCTCGCTTTTAAAAACGGATGCCGCCGGGTTGAACGAGTTGGCCAAAGCGCACAAAATGATTTATCCGATCGCGTCGCGCTGCGGCGTTTTTGCTAAAACCGACGTACAGCCGCTGATCAACGAAGGGGCAGAGCGTGCCGATATTGCGGCCTCGGTGCTTCAGGCAGTGGTCAATCAAACAATCTCAGGCCTGGCCTGCGGGCACACCATCAAAGGCCATGTGGCTTTTTTAGGCGGGCCGCTCTATTTCCTGTCGGAGCTGCGGCAGCGCTTTATCAAAACTCTGGAGCTCACGCCGGACGAGGTGGAATTTCCGGAAAATTCTAATCTTTTTGTGGCGTTGGGCACGGCTTATGCCAGCGAGAAAAAAGAGGCTGTCGATTTTGCCGATATCATCGGCCGGCTGGACAATCCCTTTGCGGATGATTCCGGTGTCGGCCGTCTAGAACCGCTCTTTGCAGACGATGAAGAACGCCGGGCTTTTATCGAACGTCATAACAAGGACAAGGTCAAGCGTGGGGATTTGTCGACCTACAGCGGACCGGCGTATCTTGGCATCGACGCTGGATCGACCACCACCAAAGCGGCGATCATCGGCAAGGACTGCGAACTGCTTTACAGCTATTATTCGAGCAATGAAGGCAGCCCGTTGGATAAATCCATTGAAATTCTTCAGGATATTTACGACAAGCTGCCGGAAGATGTTTATATTGCCAAGGCGGCTTCGACCGGATATGGTGAAGGGCTCATTCAGTCGGCGCTGCATGTGGACATCGGCGAGATTGAAACGATGGCCCATTTTAAAGGCGCGCAGTATTTCCGTCCGCAGGTGGATTTCATTCTCGATATCGGCGGCCAGGACATGAAAGCCATGCGGATTCGCTCGGGCACCATTGACAATATCGTGCTGAACGAGGCTTGTTCCTCCGGCTGCGGTTCTTTTCTTGAGACCTTTGCCAAGTCGCTCAATCTGCCGATTTCGGACTTTGTCGAGGCGGCCATGAACGCGGAAAGTCCCTCCAATCTGGGAACGCGCTGCACGGTCTTTATGAATTCCAAGGTCAAACAGGCCCAAAAGGAAGGCGCTTCTGTTGGGGATATCTCCGCCGGCCTTTCTTATTCCGTGATTCGAAATGCGCTGCAGAAGGTCATCAAGGTGCACAACCCCAAGGAGCTTGGCGAACACATTGTGGTGCAGGGCGGGACCTTCAACAACAACGCGGTGCTGCGCGCTTTTGAAAAGATTACCGAACGCGACGTGGTCCGTCCGGATGTCGCTGGTTTGATGGGCGCCTTCGGTGCGGCGTTAATCGCGAGAGAACGCTGGCACGAAGGTGAAAAAAGCACCATTTTTGGCCTTGAAGATTTAGATAAATTTGATGTGACCATCAAGCATCGTCGGTGCGGCGCCTGCAGCAATAACTGTCAGCTGACCATCAATATTTTTGCAGATGGGAGCCGTCATGTCACCGGCAACCGCTGTGAAGTGGGCGCGGGGGGCAGCAGGCACAAGAAGAGTATTCCCAATTTGTACCGATATAAATACGAACGCCTTTTCAATTATGAGCCCCTGCCGGAAAATCAGGCGCCTCGCGGCGCCATCGGCATTCCCCGGGCGCTCAATCAATACGAAAACTATCCCTTTTGGTTTACGTTTTTAACTTCGCTGGGCTATCGGGTGCTGCTTTCAGCTGGTTCTACGCGCAAAATTTACGAAAAGGGTATGAGCTCGATTCCTTCGGATTCTGTGTGTTATCCGGCCAAGCTGACCCACGGGCACATTCAGGATCTGATCGATCAGGGGATTCACAAAATTTGGTATCCCTGCGTGGCTTATGAAGAACAAGAATTTGATTCGGCGGATAATTGCTATAACTGCCCGATTGTCATGTCTTATCCGGAAACCATCAAATACAATATGGATAGTCTAGCCGAAAACGACATCGACTTTATGAATCCCTTTCTTTCTTTGGAAGATAGTGATCGTTTGGAAGAACGGCTTTGTGAAATCTTTGAACCGGAGGGGGTTTCGCAGGATGAGGTAGCTGCGGCACTGCGCCATGCCTACGGTGAAAAGCATCATGTTGCCAGAGATATGCACGACAAAGGGCTTGAAACCATCGCATGGTTAAAAGAACATGGCAAGCGCGGCATCGTTCTGGCCGGCCGACCCTATCACGTTGATCCGGAAATCAATCACGGTCTCGACAATATCATCACGGCGCTCGACATGGCCGTGCTCACCGAAGATTCAGTGGCCGGTCTGGCCAACGCAGACACAGCCCAGCCCTACCGCGTGCTGGATCAATGGAAATACCACAGCCGACTCTATAAGGCGGCTGAAGTTGTCACGAAGCACGATGAATTAGAGCTGGTTCAGCTGACATCCTTTGGCTGCGGGCTCGACGCGGTGACCAGCGAGCAAACCCAGGAAATCCTTGAACACAAGAGCAAAATTTACACGCTGATCAAAATTGACGAGGTCAGCAACCTTGGCGCCATCCGCATCCGAATGCGTTCATTGAAGGCGGCGATGGAAGAACGCCGGGAAAACGATATCGTGGTGCCGGGGAAGGAATTGACCCAACGTGTTACCTTCACAAAAGACATGAAGAAAAAGCACACGATTCTCTGCCCGCAAATGTCGCCGATTCATTTCGATTTGTTCTCCGTGGCGCTCAATGCCAGTGGCTACAATGTGGAAGTGCTGCCCAGCGTGGACGACAAAGCCGTCGATGCGGGGCTCAGTTATGTCAACAATGACGCCTGCTATCCGAGCATTCTGACGGTCGGACAGATCATGGCCGCGCTTAAATCCGGCAAATACGATTTGAACAACGTCTCGGTGCTTATGTCCCAGACCGGCGGACCCTGCCGCGCCTCGAACTACGTGGGCTTTATCCGCAAGGCGCTCAAAGAAGCGGGGATGGAACGAATCCCCGTGATCTCGATCAATACCGTCGGTTTAGAAAGCAATCCCGGCTTTAAGATCACGCCGCAGATGGCCAACCGTATCGCTGTTGCCGCGGTTTATGGCGATTTGTTCCAGCGCGTGCTTTACGCCACCAGACCCTACGAAAAGGAAGCCGGCGCGACGGATGCTCTCTATCAGATGTGGCGGCGCAAGGTGCGAAACAGCATCATTCACCCGAGACCGTCTGTGTTTAGGCGCAATGTTCGGGAAATTGTTTCTCAGTTCGATACGTTGCCGCGGATCGAAAAGACCATCCCTAAAGTTGGTGTCGTTGGGGAGATTCTGGTGAAATATCATCCGACGGCCAACAATAACCTGGTGCAGGTGCTGGAGGACGAAGGGGTTGAAGTAGTCGTGCCGGATATCATTGACTTCTTCTTGTATTGTTCCTATAATGCTATCTATAAGCACGATGTTTTATCGGGAAAAGCCAGTGCCAAGCGCAATGGCAAACTCATCATTCGCGTGATTGAAATGTATCGCAAGAACATGAAGCGTGCTTTGATCAAAAGCCGTCACTTCGGGCCCCCGTCGACAATTTATAAGAAGGCGCAGAAAGCGACAGAGCTTATTTCCCTGGGGAACCAGGGCGGCGAAGGCTGGTTTTTAACGGCGGAAATGATGGAGCTCATCGAAGGCGGAGTTGAAAATATCGTTTGTGTGCAGCCTTTTGCCTGCTTGCCAAACCACGTGATGGGCAAGGGGATGATCAAGCCCATCCGCAAGCGTTATCCTTATGCCAATATTTCCCCCATCGATTACGATCCCGGTGCGTCGGAAGTCAATCAGATCAATCGAATTAAGTTGATGATCGAGACTTCGTGGAAAAATCTTGAAAAGAAACAGGCTTCGGAAGCCTTGGAAGAAAAAATCGGCTGATCAAAGCAGAAAACGGAGAGAGACAAACGTGATGGAAATATACGGCTGTCAGATAGATGAAAATAGATTGCCGGCTCATGTAGCCATCATTATGGATGGCAACGGCCGTTGGGCTAAACAGCGCAAACGCCCTCGTATTTTCGGCCATTATACGGCAATGAAAGCGGTTCGGGGGACAATTCGCACTGCGTCGGATATGGGCATCCAGGTTTTGACCCTCTATGCCTTTTCAACGGAAAATTGGAAGCGCAGCAAAGAGGAGGTCTCCGGATTGATGAATCTCGCCATTGACTACTTCATTAAAGAGGTGACCAATCTGGACGATCATGATGTGCAGGTCCGGGTGATTGGCGACCAATCGATTTTGCCCGAACGTCTTCAGAAAGCGGCGGCTAATATGGTTGAACAAACCAAGGGCAACACCGGTATGGCGCTCAATATTGCGTTGAATTACGGCGGACGGGAAGACATTTTGCAGGCGGTTCGCCGGATTGTGGCAGAGGGCATTGCGCCCGAGGCCATCACGGAGCAGGTGTTTGCCGATCATCTTTATACGGCGGGGCTGCCCGATCCTGATTTGGTGATTCGCACCAGCGGCGAAGAACGTTTGAGCAATTTTTTGCTTTGGCAGAACGCCTATGCGGAATTTATTTTTGATCCGGTACTATGGCCAGATTTTGACGAAACACTTTTTTGCCGGTTAATTGCGGCCTATCAGCAGCGGGACAGAAGATATGGGGGCATAGAATAATGGTAAAACGCATTGTGACGGCCGTGATCGGACTGCCGATTTTGATTGCACTTTTAGTTTTAGGCGGTTGGTTTGTCTACGCTTTGACGTTAGCGCTGGTAGTTGTCGGGATGGTTGAATACATTCACGCCATCAATCATCAATTGCCGATTAAAGCCGGTTACTTTTGGCCGATTATCTTTTCGGCATTGCTGGTGACCGTGATGCATTTTGATTATCAGTTGGCACTTCCGACATTGTTGATTGCCTTTATTTTGACCTTTGTCATTGAAATCACGGGCAGAAAACATAATGCTTATCGCGCTATGGCAACGGTTTTCGGGTTGGTTTGGGTGCCGACCATGCTCGGGCATCTTCAGCTTTTTGACGCCATACCTCAGGGAATTTACTATCTGTGGATGGTGTTTATCCTCGCCTTTGTGACGGATACTTTTGCGTATTTTATCGGGAAATTTTTGGGGAAAACGCCGCTAACGCCGGAAATCAGTCCGAATAAAACGGTGGCGGGCGCCGTCGGAGGAACCGCGGCAACCATTATGGCCATGGTGATTTACGGTTTTGTGCTCAAGCATTATTTTGCTTTTGACTTGCCGCTTTATCTCTACGGTATTTTGGGGTTTGTCGGCGCAATTGTTTCCCAATGCGGTGATTTGACCGCATCGCTGATCAAGCGGAAATTAGAGATTAAAGATTATGGAAAATTATTGCCGGGACACGGTGGCGTGCTCGATCGCTTTGACAGCATTATTTTTGTTTTGCCCATTGTGTATTTATTTGCCCAGTTGACTTTTTCGAGTTTGGTTTAATATTAATGGAGACTTTTCTTTTTATCATATTGACCTTATTTATGCTGACCGTTTTGATGGCGGTGCATGAGTTTGGTCATTTTATCGTGGCCAAAAGAGCCGACATTTATGTTATTGAATTTGCGATTGGCATGGGGCCTAAACTATTTGCGCATCAGGGGAAAGAAACACGCTTGACGATTCGGGCGTTGCCGATCGGCGGCTTTTGCCGCATGTGGGGCGAAGCGGAACCGTCTGGAGACGGTTTGGCTGACGAGGCGGTGCCGGGTCCCAGTTTGCCGGCTAATCGGTCTTTTATGCATTTGTCCAAAGGACGAAAAATCCTCGTGCTTCTGGCGGGGCCGGCAATGAATTTTGTTTTGGCTGTTCTAACGATGATGGTGGTTTATCTGCTGGGAGGCCATGGTGCTGCCTCCGCGATCAAGGGTGCCTTTGCCAGTGTCGCCCAATTTACCACGGTCATTTACCAAAGTTTTCGAATGATTCTCGCCGGGCAAGCGGGACTCAACGATTTTGCCGGACCGGTGGGGTTGGTCGGTATGGTTGGCAGTTTTTATCATTATGGGCTGCAGGCGATGCTTAGTTTCATCGCTTTTATTTCAGTAAACCTGGGGGTGCTTAATTTGTTGCCGCTGCCGGCATTGGACGGTGGTCAGATCCTCATCGCGGCGATTGAAGCGATCATCCGAAGAGATTTGGATCCGGAAAAGGCGGCTTGGATTAACGGTATTGGCTTTGCGGCGCTGATGGCGCTGGCAGTCGTGATCGCGGTTCATGACGTGCTGCGCTATTTGCATTAAGCGTAAAAGGAAGATGGAAATGAACGGAGACAACTTGACACAAAGAACAACGCGAAGACCGACTCGAGAAGTGGTGATTGGCAGTGTGAAGATTGGCGGGGAAAATCCGGTGGCGATCCAATCCATGTGCAATACGGATACCCGGAATATCGTTGCGACTGTGAATCAAATCAAGGCATTGACGGCAGCAGGCTGCGACATTGTTCGCGTCGCGGTTCCGGATCAACCGGCGGCGGAGGCTATTTCGGCGATCCGCTCGCAGATTGAGATTCCGTTGGTGGCCGACATTCATTTTGATTATCATCTTGCGCTAACGGCCATCGCAGAGGGGGTCGACAAGCTGCGGATCAATCCGGGCAATATCGGCGGGCGCGAAAAGGTTCACGCTGTGGTGACTGCGGCAAAAGAACGCGGGATTCCCATTCGCATCGGCGTGAACGGGGGTTCGCTGGAAAAAGATCTGTTGACACAATACGGCGGGCCGACAGCCAAGGCGCTTGTGGCCAGCGCGGAGCGGCACATGGCCTATCTTCTGGAGGATGATTTTCACGATATTGTGGTATCGATGAAATCCTCGGACGTGCTGACGACCATTGAGGCGTATACGCTGTTTTCAGAGAAATACGATTATCCGGTGCATCTCGGCGTGACGGAAGCCGGCATTTTAAAAAGTGCGGCGATCAAGTCATCCATCGCATTGGGACGTTTATTGCTGGCGGGCATTGGCGACACCGTGCGTGTGTCTGTCACCGGGGATCCGGTCAGCGAAGTTGAAACGGCGCAAAGCATTCTCAAAGCGGTGGGGCGTTATTCGGCCAAGCGGCCGACAGTCGACGTGGTTTCCTGCCCGACCTGCGGACGCACGGAGATTGACCTAATCGGCATTGCCAAAGAGATGAACAAGCGATTGGCGCATGTTGAAAAGGATATCAGAGTGGCGGTCATGGGGTGTGTGGTGAACGGCCCGGGCGAGGGCAAAGAAGCGGATATCGGTGTGGCCGGCGGCAAAGGCAAAGGCGTTTTGTTCAAAAAGGGCAAAGTCTTTAAAACGGTGGATGAATCTGAAATTATCGATGCGCTGATGACGGAAATTGACAAGATATAGGCCGACGGCAAGCCATTCAAAGAAAGAGATACGATGAGTTTAATTGCAGAAAAACAGGCGGCGTTTAAACAGGTGGTAGCCAAATATCGGTTGATGCCGCAAAAGGTGGAAATCTCCGAAGCACAGCAGACGCTGACATTGATCTTTAAAAGTGAAGACGGCAGTTCCTGTGACCGCATGGCGGTGCAGCGAGAACTTTCCGCCGTTTTTGATTACGCAAAATCGGTTGGGGTGGTGGTTGAAGTGCCGTTGAAATCCCAAGTGGATCCGGCAGTTTTTGAGGAAGCACAGAAGACCCCTGTGAATTTGCCGGGTGAAAATAGAGAAGATCCTGCAGCAGCCTTTATCGATCAAATGGCCGAGAGTGAAGCCATTCCGACTGTTGCAGAATTTCCTGGAGAGCTGTCACCCGAGCTGCCATCCGGCATGCCCGTTGAAGGTTTAACGGAAGTGCCGGAGATGCAAAAATCCGAGGAGGACGAAGCAGCACCGCTGCCCATTCCAAAGACTCTTTCGAGATCGGAATCGCGAATTGAAGCGCGGATGCAGGCCGCGATGGCCCAAAATGTTGCGATTATGAAACAAGGAACGGGCACGCCGTCCCCGTCCTCAAAAAAAGGCAAAATGGATTTTGAACCGATTACCGGCTCGATGATCATGGGCAAATGTTTTACAGCCGAACCGGAAGGCCTGGATACCATTGATTTTGAGGATAATCTGACGACTGATAAAGAACGGCATTGCTATCGCGGGCGAATCTTCGGCTTTAATGCCCGGGAATTACGCAACGGCAAACAATTATTCGAGTTTAATATCACCGATGAACGGGCATCGATCTCCTGCAAGATTTTTGCAGGGAAAAATGCCAGCGCGATTAGGGAACGGCTGAAAAACGGTATTTGGGTACAAGTGGAAGGCCAGGTGTCCTTTGACGAATATGCTCACGAAAAGCAGCTGATGCCCCGGGTGATTGAGGAAGTGGATCGCCCGGTGCGCACAGATGATGCGCAGATCAAGCGCGTGGAGCTGCACATGCACAGCCAGTATTCAGCGATGGATGCGGTGAGCAAAGTCAAGAAGATCGTGCAGCAGGCGGCGGATTTCGGCCACGATATTTTTGGGATCACCGACCACGGCGTGGTGCAGGCTTATCCGGAAATCATGAAGGAGACCAAGGGCAAGGGCATTAAGGTGCTCTATGGTCTCGAAGGCTATCTGGTGAACGACGATATCCGCATTATTACCGGCGATCAGGATGAACCTTTCGACGGCGAATTTGTCTTTTTCGACTTGGAAACCACCGGTCTTTATGCCGGGCGTGATGTGATTATCGAAATTGCGGCCGTCAAAATCAAGAATAAACATGTGCTGGATACGTTTCAGACGTTTGTGAATCCCCATCGGCCGATCCCGCAGAAAATTACCGAACTGACGAGCATTACCGATCAGATGGTAGCCCAGGGAGAAGAGGAGGAAGCAGCGATTCGCGCTTTTCTCGATTTTTGCGACGGCAAAATCCTCGCGGCGCACAACGCTTCTTTTGACATGGGCTTTATGAGCATTGCCTTAGAGCGCTATGGGATCTCCAATACGATCACCTATGTGGATACCCTGCCGATGGCCCGGACATTGATTCCGAATATTGCGCGCCATAATTTGAAAAAATTGGCAAGCTATTTCAAGATCGATATGGGGCACCACCATCGCGCCATTGATGATAGCATTTGCTCGGCCAAAATTTTCGTGCGTCTGATGGGGCTGGCGGAAAAGCAGCATTGCGATCACGCGGCGGATTTGAATCGGCTGATGCGGTTGGAGCAGATCATCAAGACTGAACGGCCTTATCATGTGATTATTTACGCGAAAGATCAGGATGGGGTGCGGGCGCTTTATGATTTGGTATCGGCTTCCCATGTGGATTATTTTTATAAGAAACCGCGTATTCCAAAATCATTGCTTCAGAAAAAGCGCAAGCATCTTTTGATCGGATCGGCCTGCGAAGCCGGAGAGCTTTATACGGCGGTCAAGGAAAATTGGAACGAGGCAAGGCTGCGCCCGATCCTCGATTTTTATGATTATTACGAAGTGCAGCCCTTGGGCAATAACGCTTATCTCACGCGAAACGGTGACTTAACCCGAGACGATCTGATCGAGATCAACAAGCGCATCATCGCGCTGGGCCGCCAGGAAAATAAATTGGTGGTGGCCACGGGGGATGTGCATTTTGTTGCGCCGGAAGATGCACAATATCGAAAGATTCTTCAGGCGGGGCAGGGCTACCGCGATGCAGACGAGCAGCCGCCGCTGTATTATCGCTCGACTCGGGAAATGCTCGACGAGTTCGATTATCTGCCGGATGATGCGGCTTATGAACTGGTGGTGACCAACACCCGCAAAGTGGCGGACCTGATTGATGATGTGAAGCCGGTGCCCGACGGGACTTTCCCGCCGGTGATCGAAGGCTCGGATGATGAAATTCGCAACGCTGTTTACGCTAAGGCGAAAGAACTTTACGGCGATCCGCTGCCGGAGATTGTGGCGGAACGCATCAACAAAGAGCTCACCTCCATCATTGGCAACGGTTATTCGGTGCTCTATCTGATCGCGGAAAAGCTCGTTAAGCATTCGCTGGATTGCGGTTATCTGGTTGGCTCCCGGGGATCGGTGGGCTCGTCGCTGGTGGCGATGCTCTGCGGCATTACCGAAGTTAACTCGCTGCCGCCGCATTATGTCTGTCCTAAGTGCAAGCATGTGGAATGGTTCGACTCTACCAAGGTGGGGGTGGGACCCGACCTGCCGGACAAAATCTGCCCGGAATGTGGCCATGCGCTCAATAAAGATGGCTTTGATATTCCCTTTGAAACGTTTCTCGGGTTTAAAGGCGACAAGGAACCGGATATCGATTTGAATTTCGGAGACAACCAAAGCGAGGCCCATCGCTATACCGAGGTGATCTTCGGCAAGGGCAAGGTGTTTCGCGCTGGAACCATCGCGACCCTGGCCGATAAGACGGCCTTTGGTTACGTCAAGAATTATCTGGAGGAGCGGGGAATCGTCGTCAGCCATGCGGAGATGGATCGCCTGATTGAAGGCACAGCCGGTGTGACGCGCACGACGGGCCAGCATCCCGGCGGGGTGATGGTCGTGCCGAAGAATAAAGAAATCACCCAATTCACGCCGGTTCAGTATCCGGCTAACGACCAGGATAGCGGCACCCTGACGACGCATTTCGATTATCATTCCATCGAGGGACGGCTGCTCAAACTCGATATTCTTGGCCACGATGACCCGACGATGCTGCGCATGCTCAAGGACATTACCGGCGTGGATCCGACGACGATCGCATTGGATGATCCCAAGATTATCGGCTTGTTTGAAGGCACGGATTCTCTGGATCTGATCGATGACGATTTTGATGTGCCGCTGGGCACCTGCGGCATTCCGGAATTCGGAACCAGCTTTGCCAGGCAGATGGTGCTCGATGCCCATCCGGATTCTTACGCCGACTTGATTCGGCTGTCCGGGCTATCCCATGGGACGGATGTGTGGCTGGGCAATGCCCAGACGCTTATCGAAAACGGGACGACCACGCTGAAGGAAGTGATCTGCTGCCGTGACGATATCATGCTCGGGCTCATCTCGATGGGGCTGGCGCCGGAGCGTGCGTTCTGGATCATGGAGCACGTGCGCAAGGGTAAGGGGTTACTCGATGACGAGGAACCCTATATGCGGGAAAATAACGTGCCGGAATGGTATATCGATTCCTGTAAAAAAATCAAATACATGTTTCCGAAAGCCCATGCGGCGGCCTATGTGATGATGGCTGTTCGCATCGCGTATTATAAAGTGTATTATCCGCCGGCCTATTATGCGGCATGGTTTTCCATTCGCGCCAAGGAGTTTGATCTCGGCGTTATGAAGGCGGGCAAGAACGCCGTCGTGCGCAAGATGAACGAAATCAAGGTCCAGGGCAATAAGGCCAGTAATAAAGACAGCAACCTTTATACTTCGCTGGAACTGGCTTGGGAAATGTTCTGCCGGGGCTACAGCTTTGCCAATGTCGATATTTATAAATCCCATTACCGTTATTTTACGCTCGATGGCAAAACGTTGATTCCGCCGTTAACCGCAGTGGACGGTATGGGCGAGGTGGTGGCTAAAAGCATTTATGAAGAGGCCAAAAGGAAACCTTTCATGTCCCAGGAGGATATGCAAAACCGCGCCCATGTGAATAAAGCCAATATGGATGCACTGGCGGCTTTTGGCTGTTTGTCGGAATTGCCGGAATCCAATCAGATGTCATTTCTCACTATGCTGGGTTGAGTGATGATAAAATAATAAGCGATAAAATGAGAGAAAATGCAGGGAGGGTGCTGTGGTTAATAAAAGCCTGACAAAAAAAAGACGACGAGAAATATTGTTGATTGTGCTTTTATTATTGGTTATCTTTTTGGTGGTGACAAGCGTGCGTACCTGCACGCGTCGAAAGCGTCACACGGTACAAAAGCAACAGACAAAAGCCGATACTCAAAGCCAAAAGCAGCCGGCCCTGTCGCCGCAGACAAGGCTTAAAAACGCTGCATCGCAGACCGGTAATACCGCCCAGCTCATTAATAAAACGCATATGCTGTCGCCTTCTTATGTGCCGAAAGATCTGGTGAAGGTAAACGCGGCGAGTTATCGCACGGTGTATCTGCGCAAAGAAGCAGCTCAGGCTTTGGCGACCATGTTTAATGCCGGGAAAAAGGCCGGCGTGAATCTGTATTGCTCTTCCGGGTACCGTTCGTATGCCGATCAGCAGAAAATTTTTAACAATCACGCGGCCTCGATGGGTGGAGCCAAAGCCAATGCCATTAGCTCTAAGGCGGGACAAAGCGAACATCAAAGTGGGTTCGCCATGGATGTGACCTGTCGGTCGATGAGCGGTGATTTGCAGGAGCGCTTTATCCAAACCAACGAAGGAAAATGGCTCGCGGCCCATGCCCACGAATACGGCTTTATCGTTCGCTTTCCTAAAGGGAAGGAGGCGAGCACCGGCTACAGCTATGAGCCCTGGCACATTCGTTATCTGGGGAAGGATCTGGCGACAAAGGTGAACACCAGCGGCCTTTCCTATGAAGAATATCTCGCGAAGAATGCGAAATTTGCCACGGTTATTGATGGGCAGTAATTGAAAAAAACAGGACCTGAAGGGAGACCTTCGGGTCTTTTTTGCAAGGAAGGCGCTCCAGTGTCATGAAGAACTTTTTGTCGGTGATTGAAAAAAGAAAATACTTGCGATAGAATATTAAGGCTATTAAAAATCAAGGGAATCCCCATTCAATACAAGCGTTTGTTCGCTGCGCAGGAAAGGATCAATGCATGAAAAAGGAAATGTCGAAAGTTTACGAACCCCACGAGGTTGAAAATAGAATTTATGATTGGTGGCGGGATGCCGGTTATTTCAAGCCGGAGGTTCATCCGGACGGCGAGGCCTACACTATCATTATGCCGCCTCCGAATATTACGGGGCAGTTGCATATGGGGCATGCTTTTGACGACACCCTGCAGGATGCGTTGATTCGCTTCAAACGGATGCAAGGCTATGCGGCGCTTTGGGTGCCGGGAATGGACCATGCGTCCATTGCAACGGAAGTCAAGGTGCTCAATCAAATCAAAGAAGAAGAAAACCGATCCAAAAGTGATTTAACCCGGGAGGAATTTCTGGAATATGCCTGGGATTGGGCAAAGTTTTATCGCAAACGCATCCGTCGGCAAATCACCAAACTCGGGGCATCCTGCGATTGGGACCGGGAACGCTTTACGATGGATGAAGGCTGTTCCAAAGCGGTAAAATCCACCTTTGTGCGCCTTTACGAAGCCGGTTTGATTTACAAAGGCAACCGCATCATCAATTGGTGCCCGGATTGCCAAACGGCCCTTTCCGATGCCGAAGTGGAATACGAAGAAAAAAACGGCAATCTTTGGCATCTGCGTTATCCCTTTGCCGACGGAACCGGTGAAGTGGTGGTGGCGACCACCCGGCCGGAGACCATGCTCGGGGATACCGGAGTGGCGGTGAATCCCGCTGACGAGCGCTACACGGTTCTGGTGGGCAAGGAAGTGATTTTGCCGCTGGTGAACAAGCGCATCCCTGTGGTGGCCGACGATTATGTGGATATGGCCTTCGGGACGGGGGTAGTGAAGATGACCCCGGCCCACGACCCCAATGACTACGCCGTCGGGAAACGCCACAACCTCGAAGAGATCAACATCATGAACGAAGACGGCACGATGAACGACAAATGCGGGAAATACGCCGGCATGGATCGCTATGACTGCCGCGAGGCCATCTTGACGGACCTGGACGCCGAGGGCTATTTGGTCAAAACCGAAGACCATGTGCACAATGTGGGGCATTGCTACCGCTGCCACACCGCGGTGGAGACCATGACCTCCGAGCAGTGGTTTGTGGACATGAAGCCCTTAGCGGCGCCGGCCATTGTGGCGGTGCGGGAGGGCAAGACGAAGTTTATCCCCGAACGGTTCAAGAAGATTTATTTCAACTGGATGGAAAATGTGCGAGACTGGTGCGTTTCCCGCCAGCTTTGGTGGGGGCACCGTATCCCGGCATGGACCTGCGACGATTGCGGCGGGCTGATCGTGGCGGAAGAAACGCCGACGGGTTGCCCCAAATGCGGCTACACCCATCTGACGCAGGATCCGGATGTGCTCGACACTTGGTTCTCTTCGGCTCTTTGGCCGTTCTCGACCATTGGCTGGCCGGAGGATACAGAGGATCTCAAAAAATTCTATCCCAATAATGTGCTGGTCACGGGTTACGATATTATTTTCTTCTGGGTGGCTCGGATGATCTTTATGGGGCTGGATGCCATGGGCGAAGTGCCTTTCTCGGATGTGTATATCCATGGGCTCATCCGCGACGCTCAGGGCCGAAAAATGAGCAAATCACTGGGCAACGGCATCGATCCGCTCGAAGTGATTGAGGACTATTCGGCGGATGCGCTGCGCTTTGCCATCATTACCGGGAACTCAGCGGGCAATGACATCCGCTGGACTCAGGATAAAATTGAATCCAGCCGCAATTTTCTGAATAAAATCTGGAACGCGTCTCGCTTTGTGCTGATGAATATGACAGAAGACACGGATCTCGACGTCAAAAATGTGCGGCTGGAGCCTACCGACAAATGGATTTTGAGCCGGCTCAATCAGACCATCGCCGAAGCCACGGCCAATATGGAAAAGTACGAGCTGGGGATCGCCGCTTCTAAGATCTATGATTTTACCTGGAATGAATTTTGTGACTGGTACATCGAAATGGTCAAGCCGCGCTTTAATTCGGATGATGCCGTCGGCAAAAAGGCCGCATTGACCACGCTGAATTATGTGTTGCAGAATATTTTAAAGCTTTTGCATCCGGTGACACCCTTCATCACCGAAGAAATTTATCATTATTTGCCGGCGTCGGATGAGGCCATCATTGTAGCGCCTTGGCCGAAGGCCGACGATGCGCTGATTTTTGAGGTCGAAGAAAAACAGGTGACTTATTTGATGGACGCGATCCGTGCGATCCGGAAGATTCGTAAGGAAACGGGCGTACTGTCCAAAAAGCGGGCCGATGTTTTTGTGACGACCGATAATGCAGAGGATATTGCGGTTTTGACAGCCGCTTTGGATATGCTGGGCAAGATGGCCGGCGTGTCTGCGGTGCACGCCATTGACTTGGATGAAGTCAAGGCGGATTATGTCGCGGCGGTGGTGGAAGATTCCACCCTTTATTTGGCACCTAACGATTTGGTAGACAAAGAAAAGGAACTGGCCCGGCTAAACAAAGAAAGGGCCAAGATCGAAAAAGATCTGAAGCAGACCAGCGGGAAACTCAAAAACAAAAAATTCTTGGCCAATGCGCCGGATGCCGTGATCGAAAAGGAAAAAGGCAAGGATCGGGAAAACCGGGAAAAGCTGACTCTGGTGTGCGACCGCATCCGGGCACTGGAAGCTTAATTAAGAATCCGGCACGCTGAATTTTTTAAACTTTACATTCGTCAAAAGCTTTGCTATACTACGGTACATTCAAAGGGGAGTAACTCACCTATGGGTTTATCTGATCGTCATTTCGGGCATGGCCCCGGTCAGATATCAAATGATTATTTGCGAGTAAGACCTTTGTTTCAATGCAATACTGTGTTGAAACAAAGGTCTTTTTTAACGAAGGGACATCGGAATATCTGCCGTTTGAGGAGGGAAAATTGAACGAAACAGAAAAATCAGCTTATTTGTTATCGGTTGAAGAGACGGAGCAAATTTATAAGACAGATCACCTTTGCGGGTTAACCGCCGAAGAAGCGACGCGCCGCCTCGCCGCCTATGGCAAAAATAAATTGGCCGAGAGAAAAAAGAAATCTCTGATTGTGCGCTTTGCGGGACAATTTAAGGATTTTTTGATCGTGGTGCTTATTGCCGCGGCGATCATTTCTGGGTTTTTGGGCGAAGTGTCCGACGCGGTTCTGATTTTAATGATCGTGGTGCTCAACGCGGTGATCGGTGTGGTGCAGGAGAGCAAAGCTGAATCGGCTATGGAAAGTTTGAAGCAATTGACCATCCCGGAAGCCAAGGTGATTCGGGACGGCGCGCAGACGGTGGTGCGTTCGGAAGATTTGGTGCCGGGGGATCTTGTGGTGCTGGATGCCGGGGATGCCGTTCCGGCTGACGGGCGCATTGTGGCCGAGGCCGGTCTGCAGGTGCAGGAATCAGCATTGACGGGCGAATCGATGCCCGTCGAGAAGGCGGTTACCGGCGATTTTGATGACAAAACACCGCTGGGCGACCGGGTCGACATGGTTTATATGAGTTCGGCCGTGACCTATGGCCGAGGCCGGTTTGTGGTAACCGGCACCGGAATGGATACCGAAATTGGCAAAATTGCCGGGATGCTGCAAAATTCTGAAAAATCGGCAACCCCGCTGACCCGCAGCATCAACCAGCTGGGGAAAACCCTGGCAATCGCCGCCTTGGCAGCCTGTATTGTGATTTTTGCTGTCGGGTGGCTCCGCGGGGGTAATCTCATCGAAATGTTCTTGACAGCCGTTTCACTTGCGGTGGCGGCGATTCCGGAAGGGCTTCCGGCAGTGGTAACGGTGGTGCTTGCCATGGGCACAACGCGACTGGCTGCCAAACATGCCATTATCCGCAAATTGCCTGCCGTGGAAACGTTGGGCTGCGCCTCGGTGATCTGCACCGATAAAACCGGCACCCTGACCCAAAACCGCATGACCATTAAGAAGGTTTATGCCAATGAAGGCATCATCGATGCGGAAAAGATCAAAGAAGATGGTTTTATACCGTCAGAAAAATTTGTGGTGCGTATCGGTGAGCTTTGCAATGATGCATCCATTATCGAAGAAAACGAAAAGGTTTTGGAAATTGGGGATCCGACAGAAGTCGCCATGGTGGCATATGCCGATAATTTGGGGTTTGACAAGGCGCTAAACATGCATGAAATTCCGCGTATCGGGGAGATCCCCTTTGATTCAGATCGAAAACTTATGACGACCATCCACGCATACGACGATACGTTTATGAGCTTTACCAAAGGCGCACCGGATGTGCTTTTGGCGCGCTGCACCCAGTATCTTAAAGGCTATGACGTACTGCCGTTAGACGATGGGGCACGCAGAGAAATTATGGTTGCCAACACCGAGATGGCTGACAACGCCTATCGGGTTTTGGGCTATGCATTCCGGCAATATCCGGAGCGACCTGCGGCGGAAGTTGGCACAGTGGAAGCAGATTTAATTTTTGCCGGGCTTACCGGGATGATCGACCCACCGCGCGAAGAGGTGAAGCTTTCTATTGATGAGTGCCACCATGCGGGGATTCAAACCGTAATGATCACCGGCGATCACAAGAATACGGCGGTGGCCATTGCCAAAGATCTCGATATTTACGACGAAAATTCGCAGGCGCTTTCCGGCGTGGAGTTGGATGCTTTGTCAGATGCAGAATTGGACGAGGCTATTGAAAAGACCAGCGTTTACGCGCGGGTCTCACCGGAGCACAAGGTGCGGATTGTTAATGCCTGGCAGCGGCGGGGAGACGTGGTGGCCATGACCGGCGACGGCGTGAACGATGCGCCGGCGCTAAAAAAAGCAGATATCGGTTGTGCGATGGGCATCACTGGGACCGACGTCTCCAAAGAAGCGGCCGATATGATTTTAACGGACGATAACTTCGCGACGATTGTTTCGGCGGTGCGGGAAGGCCGCGGGATTTACAACAATATTAAAAAAGCGGTGCATTTCCTGCTCAGCTGCAATATCGCCGAAATTTTGATTCTCTTTGTCGCGACGATCATCGGCTGGGCGCAGCCCCTTTTGCCGGTGCACATTCTTTGGATCAATTTGGTGACGGATTCGCTGCCGGCATTGGCGCTTGGCGTCGAAAAAAACGACGACGATATTATGGATTATGAACCGCGCAGCCGCAATGAAAGCATTTTCGCCGGTGGTCTTGGCGGGCGCATCGTCTTTCAGGGAATTGTGCTGTCGCTGATTTCTCTGGCGGTTTTCTGGTATGGCACCCATCGTTATAATTTGCTGGCCGGCCGGACGATGGTTTTTGCCGTGCTCGGGCTTTCCCAGCTGACGCATGTGCTTAACGTGCGCAGTGAAAGTAAAACGGCATTCCACAATTTGTTCACGAATCGTTATCTGTGGGGAGCTTTATGCATTTCGGCGTTTGTCCAGCTGATTGTGATTTTGGTACCGGGACTGCACGTGTTCTTTAAAGTGCAGATGCTTGCGCCGATGCAGTGGCTGATTGTGGCACTGGCAGCGCTGTCTCCCTTGGTTGTGGTGGAGGCGACCAAGTGGCTTGGCCGCCATTTTAAACATGACTGATACCAGTGCCCGGAATAAAAACAAAAGGCTCCGGCCGCCTCCTAATTGAAGCGGCCGGAGCCTTTTTATGTGCGGTTTAATTTATCCGTCGATTAAAACATTCATGATTTGTGCGTAGATTTTCTGGGTATTGTTTTTCCACGCATCGCAGAGAGCGCGCGCTTCCTCTTTGTTGGGGCAGCTTACAGAGATCTGCATCAAATCGAGATTGTTCTCGCTGAGCCCCAGATGCACCTGAAAATCGCCCGGGCCGGCCTCATCGTAGGAGGCATCGGTTCGCGTTTCTTTAAAGATAGCCTGCTTGTTGCCGGCAATAAAAGCCGAGAGCATCTCTCGGGTAAAGGCGGGAATTTTATTAACCAACTGGGCAATCATTGCTGACCCTTCGGAGGAGATGATGAGTTTGCCGGAATGATCCCAGATCATCTTTTCGGCAATCAGGGCATCGATATACATTTGGATATCCAGATAAGCCGTTTGAAGATTTTGGAGAATGATAAAAGCGAGCTGCTCTCGGGTCAGTCCCGTTTTGATTTTATCCAGAACATGTAATATAATGAGTTTGTCTTCGGTTTTGTGCTGAAAATTT
Source organism: Pseudoramibacter faecis (assembly GCF_036289405.1). Classification (NCBI taxonomy): domain Bacteria; kingdom Bacillati; phylum Bacillota; class Clostridia; order Eubacteriales; family Eubacteriaceae; genus Pseudoramibacter; species Pseudoramibacter faecis. Next base: position 44,616 of record NZ_JAYFFI010000008.1, read on the forward strand.
TCCATTGGGAATTAACCTCTTGTGTGTTATTATAGCATAGCTTTTTAATGAAAGCACCAAGATCAAAATAGTTTTAATAAGATGATGGCGGCCGCCGTTATCTCGATGAAAGGGGTCCCAATGAAATACAGAATTGAAGCTGTAAGGGACAATTCCATATTAGAAGAAATGGGCGTGGAAGCCGGGGATTTTTTGCTTGCGATTAACGGCAACCCCGTGCTTGACGAGCTCGATATCGAATTTTTTGTCGCAGACGAAAATTTACTTGTCGAAATTGAAAAGCCGGACGGCGAACGATGGGAGCTTGAAATCGAAAAAGACCCGGGGGAAGACCTGGGCTTGATCGAAAAGCCTGCTCATCAGATCCGACGCTGCAGCAACGACTGTATTTTCTGCTTTATCGACCAGATGCCGCCGGGAATGCGCGACACCCTTTATATCAAAGATGACGACGAACGCATGTCATTTTTATACGGCAATTACATCACGCTGACTAATTTATCCGAGGCAGAGAAAGAGCGCATCGTTCGCTATCATATTATGCCGATCAATATCTCAGTGCACACAACCAACCCGAAACTTCGCCGGCAGATGCTTCATAATCGCTTTGCCGGATCGGTGATGGACGATCTTCAATTCTTTCAAAAACATGAGATTGCAATGAATTCACAGATTGTGCTGTGCCCGGAAGTCAATGACGGAGAAGAGCTCACGCGCACGCTGAGGGATCTGGCTGGGCTTTACCCGCAGATGCGCTCGGTATCCGTGGTGCCGCTGGGGATGACCAAATTCCGAAAGGGACTGACACCGCTAAAATCGGTTGACCGGGAAAAAGCGCAGGAAACCATTGCCATTATTGAAGCCTGCCAGCGTGAAATGATGGCAGCCCACGGTGTCCATTTTGCTTATCCGGCGGATGAATTTTTTCTGTTGGCCGAAATGCCAATTCCTGAGGCCAAATACTACGAAGATTTTACCCAACTGGAAAACGGAGTCGGGATGCTTGCCGCCTTCGAGCAGGAAGTGCGAAGCGGTTTGACAGCGTCGGCCCAGTCAGTGCAGAATGCAACGGCGAAAAAGATCGGCATCATCACCGGCGTATTGGCGAAACCCATGCTGCAAAAAGCGTGTGAAGCCATTCATGTGGCGTTTCCCAATATTACATTTGAAGTGACGGCCATTCAAAATCGTTTTTTTGGCAAAGCCATCACGGTGGCTGGACTGGTTACCGGCCGAGATATTCTATCTCAAATTGACGGAAATACCTGCGATCAGTATTTTTTGCCGGAAAATATGGTCAAATTCGGCACCCATTTATTTTTGGACGAGGTCACCACAGAGAGTCTGAGCGCCAAGTGGGGAAAACCGGTGACAATTGTACCGGTGGACGGACGGGCTTTTGTGAACCGGGTTCTCGGCGTGTCGGATCCGACGGACGAAGCTTTTGGAGCGGCTTCCGGTTATGAACCGGAAGCCTGATGTCAGATCAGGTGTTAAAGCGATTGTGATGATAGAAAAGGGAGAAGCAAATGAAACCAATTGTTGCTGTTGTCGGCAAACCAAATGTCGGCAAATCGACACTTTTTAATAAATTGGTGGGTGAACGGATCGCCATTGTGGAAGATACGCCCGGCGTGACGCGAGACCGCATCATTGCAGATGCCGAGTGGCAGAACCATCGGTTCACACTGATCGACACCGGGGGGATAGAACTTAAGAACGACAACACCATCATGCATCAAATGCGCGTGCAGGCGGAGATCGCCATTGAAACAGCCGATTTGATTTTATTGTTGTGTGACGGGAGAGAGGGAATGACCACGGCTGACGAAGATGTCGCCGCTATGCTTCAAAAGCAGAATAAAAAAGTAATTGTGGTTGTGAATAAACTCGATTCGGTCAAGTTGGAAGAAGGACTTTACGAATTCTATAATCTCGGCTTGGGGGATCCGCTGCCCATCTCTGCCGAGCAGGGCCTCGGTCTGGGTGATCTGCTGGATGTGATCGTGAACAATACGGCGACTTTGTATCAAATGGCGGACGACGAAGACGGCAGTCTGCACATTGCCGTGGTGGGCAAACCCAACGCTGGCAAATCCACCTTGGTCAATCAGCTTATCGGTGAAAATCGAATGATCGTTTCGGATATCCCGGGCACGACCCGAGATGCCATCGACAGCAAGATTGAGCGCGGCGGTGTGGCGTACACCTTTATCGATACGGCCGGGCTTCGGCGCAAAAGTAAAATTGCCGACGAAGTGGAACGTTATAGCATCATTCGCGCCGTTGCCGCAGTGGATCGGGCCGATGTAGTACTGATGATGGTAGACGCGCAGACCGGCGTTACCGAGCAGGATAGTAAAATTGCCGGCATTGCCCACAACCGCTTCACTCCAACGATTATCGTGGTCAATAAATGGGATCTGATCGAAAAGAATACCAAAACCATGCAGGAAATGACCAAGGATATTCGCAATTCACTGGCCTTTATGCCTTATGCGCCGATGCTGTTTATCTCGGCAAAAACCGGGAAGCGCGCTGAAAAAATATACGATAAGATCCAATACGTGGTGGCGCAAAGCCGCAAACGCGTTCCCACGGCAAAACTCAACGAGGCGTTGATTGACTTTGTCAGTTTGAAAGAGCCGCCATCTAAAAACGGACGCCGGCTGAAATTGTTTTACGGATCGCAGGTAGGTATTGCGCCGCCGACCTTTGTGGTTTTTGTTAATGACGATACCTTGATGCATTTTTCCTATAAGCGTTATCTTGAGAATAAAATCAATGAGACCTTTGATTTTGACGGAACGCCTTTTCGTCTGTTGATTCGCAATCGGGAAAAAGAAGATTAAAGCGAAGAAACAAGAGAGCCATAAAATAAGCCCCGGGTGACCATAAACTCACCTGGGGCTTTTGCTATGTGATTTTTGTGGGAGGCTCCGATTTAAATAGGGCAGCAGTCGACGGGCAATGATCCCGGTAAGCAGGCCGATGGGAATGGCGATCAGCAGAAGAAACGGCAGATAAAGAAGCATCAGCCGCAGATTTTGGACGATAATGGTGGCGATGCAAAGCTGTCCGATATTGTGAGTCATGGCGCCGATAATGGAAATGCCTATAAACGAAAAGGGAGCAGCCTGCCCTTGGATCTGTCGCTGATGGTTGATATGAGTCAGCGCGCCCATGACGCTGCAGCTGATAACACCTCCGGCCAGCGCATAAAGAATGGAAGAAAGAGAGCCGAACATAAAACCGGTCAGGAGAACGCGAACGATGGAGATCCCCAGTGCAATCGGCGTGTTGAAAAGGGAAAGACCGATCATGGTGACGATGTTGGGGAGACCAATTTTGACGCCGGGAATCGGGATAAAACAAGGAAGCAGCGATTCCAGATAACCCAAGATCGCAGCGGTCGCGGTCAGCAGAGCAATTAAAACGAGGCGGTGAGTGCGGGATATGGAAGGCATCAAAGAGTTCCTCCTTTCGTGGTAATGGTTAAAATCAAACGATGAGGCAGGCACGCAATGGTTTCGCCGTTTTCAGAGATAGGATGGCTGTGAACACAGATTTGATTTTTGCAGTCTGCCTTGCTCACATAAGCGCGACCGTTTTTGATGACGACTGTATTTTGGCCGGCTTTGGTTTTAAAGGTGTGTCGGTAGTCCTGATTCATAGGGAGAACAGCAACGGTCTTGTGTTGCGCGGTCACCTTTAAAACCAGTTGTCGATTGTCGATCTGTCGATAAATAAAGTAACCGGCAAGGATCAGCAGTGCAAGGATAATCAAACCGCCGATGATTTTAAGTTCTGTCTTTGTCATGAGGATGCCTTTCAAAAAATAAATAATGCAAAAATTATACTTGACAATGAATAAAAAAAAGCTTAATATAAATAAGTGCTCAGCAGACAAGGTGTTTGCGAGAGTGTTGGAATAGGCAGACAAGCACGTTTCAGAGGCGTGTGTACTTCGTACGTACGGGTTCGACTCCCGTCTCTCGCACCATATTAAAAAACAAGCAGACGTTGCGTCTGTTTTTTTTATGCCCGGATCACAGAAGTCGGGAAACCGAGGACAGTTACTTCTGCTTTGGGATAACTCAGGCTTTGCGGATCGAGCTCATTGCGGTCAATGAGTTTGATCCTGCGGCTGGTCACTTCAATTTTTTTCAGACACACAGACGCATCGGGCAATTGAACCAGCGCATCGCCAGTTAAGTTTTCGGATAAATCATCTGTCAGCTTGATGATGACCAGATCTCCTTTGGTATAACGATCATACATCGAGTTGTCCATTACGGAAACATAAATATAAGCTTGTCCGCGCTTTTGCGTTTGGGGAATTTCATCCCAGGTAGTTTCCGCCCGATCTACAAGATAGGGTGCCGACGGAGCAAACGCTGCGACATTTCGGTTCCATTTCATAAAAATACCTCCGATGGGGATTATAACACGAAGCGAAGGAAAGAAAAATAATTAATTAAGAATCGATGATTATACTAACAACCGGCCTATTGTGAAGCGATTCGCTTTATGGTTATAATTGTAGAAATCAAATTGTGAATGAAAACACAGCAAAGATATTAAGTAAAAAGCACTGAAAATTCGCGAGCAGAGAATATCGATAGGAGGAAAAATGGATTACAACAAGGCCGCGTTGGCGGCACATCAAAAACATCAGGGGAAGGTGGCGATTGCTTCAAAACTGCCGGTGACCAATCAAGAGGAACTGAGCATTGCCTATACGCCGGGGGTGGCAGAGCCTTGTCGCAAAATTGCGGAAAACCGGGACGCGGTTTATGCCTATACGGCAAAGGGCAACTTGGTGGCGGTGCTTTCCGACGGGTCGGCCGTGCTGGGCCTCGGCAATATCGGCGGGTATGCAGCGATGCCGGTGATGGAGGGCAAAGCGGTTCTTTTTAAAGCATTTGGCGATGTCGATGCGTTTCCGATCTGCGTGTCGACCCAGGACGCGGACGTCATTGTGCAGACGGGGATCAACATTGCGCCGACTTTCGGTGGGATTAACCTGGAGGATATCGCGGCGCCGAAGTGTTTTGAAGTGGAGGAAAGGCTGCAAGCAGCACTGGATATTCCGGTATTTCATGACGATCAGCACGGAACGGCCATCGTGGTGGCGTCCGGTTTGATCAACGCGATGAAAGTGGTCGGCAAGGAATTGGCCGATATCACCGTGGCGATTAACGGCGCGGGATCGGCAGGAACGGCCATTGCCAAAATGCTGATGACTCTCGGCGTCGGGGACATCATCATGTCGGATATCAATGGGATATTGACGCGGGATAAAGAAGGCTTCAATCCCTATATGCAGTGGCTGGCAGCACACACCAACCGAACACGGCGCCGCGGCCATTTGGCGGATGCCATGGCCGGTGCGGATGTGTTGATCGGCGTTTCGGCGCCAAATATTGTCAGCGAAGCCATGGTCGCTTCGATGGCTGAAAATGCTGTGATTTTTGCCATGGCCAATCCGATTCCGGAGATCATGCCGGACGCGGCCAAGCGCGCCGGGGCGCGCATCGTTGGCACCGGGCGTTCGGATTTCCCCAATCAAATCAATAATGTGCTGGCTTTTCCGGGGATTTTCCGGGGGGCGCTCGACGTTCGAGCCAAGCGCATCACCGAGGCCATGAAAACGGCTGCGGCTTATGCTATTGCCGGCATCATCACCGAGGATGAACGGGATGAAGATCACATTATTCCCAGTCCTTTTGATAAACGGGTGACTGAACGGGTAGCCGAAGCGGTGGGCAAAGCCTGGGCGGAAGCAAACGAGGCGAAATGAACGCAGGAGAAGATCAGCGATGAGAACATTAGTCATTGTCGAATCACCGGCAAAGGCCAAAACCATCAAAAAATATTTGCCGAAAGGTTATGAAGTCGAAGCAACCATGGGCCATGTGATCGATTTGCCCAAGAGCCGGCTCGGCATTCATGTAGAGAATCACTTTGAGCCGGACTATATCACCATCCGCGGCAAGGGAAAACTGCTGACAAAGCTTAAACAGCAGGCGAAAAAAAGCGATACGGTTTTACTCGCGACAGACCCGGACCGGGAAGGCGAAGCCATTTCCTGGCACGTGGCCAATGCGTTGGGCATGGATCCCGGCAGTGAATGCCGCATCGAGTTTCACGAAATCACCAAGCGCGCTATCAATGAAGCTATTGACCATGTGCGTTCAGTGGATATGGATTTGGTGCAGGCCCAGCAGGCCAGGCGGGTGCTGGACCGCCTGGTGGGGTATTCTGTCAGTCCCTTTTTGTGGAAGAAAGTCAAACGCGGGCTTTCTGGCGGGCGTGTGCAGTCGGTGGTAACGCGAATCATTGTCGACCGCGAAAAGGAAATCGAAGCGTTTGTCCCGGAAGAATATTGGAATTTAAATTTGGATCTACGCAAGCAAGGCGGTCCGATGCTTTTTCTGGCGACGTTCTATTCGGAAAACGGCAAACGCCTGAAGATTGAAAATGCCGAAGAAGCCGATCGGTTGGAACAAATTGTTAAAAACTGTCCGGCCATGCAGGTGGTCAAGGTCGAAAAGAAGAAGTCAAGCCAGAAGCCGCCGCTGCCGTTTACGACGAGCACGCTGCAGCAGACAGCCTACCGTGCACTGGGATTCACCAGTCAGCGGACGATGCGCGTGGCACAGGCGCTTTATGAAAGCGGCCGGGTCACCTATATCCGAACGGACTCGACCCGGCTGGCGCCGGAAGCGATCGAACAGGCCAAGGATTTTATTGTAAAAACTTTTGGCGAGACCTTTCTGGGCAAGCAACGGACGGCCAAGCGCAGCAATAAAAATGTGCAGGATGCCCATGAAGCGATCCGTCCGGCATCCGTGTTGGACACACCGGATTCGATTTGTGACGCGCTGGATGCCGATCAATATAAGCTTTATAATTTGATATGGAAACAAATGGTGGCCAGCCAGATGGCGGCGGCAACCTACAATGTGATCAAGGCGGATGTTGCCTGCGATACTTTGATTTTTAAAGTGAAGGGGGATACGCTGCTCTTCCCGGGATTTACAAAAGTGTTGGGCTCTGCGGTAAAAAAGAGCAATCCACTGCCGGAACTGGTCAAAGGGGATGCGGTAGATTTGGTCAAAATTCACAAAGAACAGAAATTTACCAATCCGCCGCCGCGATACAACGAGGCGTCGCTGATCAAATTGCTTGAAGATATGGGGATCGGAAGACCGAGTACCTATGCGCCGACGATTGCGACGATTAAAAGCCGCAACTATGTAGAGGTGGAAGACAAACGCTTCCGGCCGACGGAACTTGGCGTCACGGTCACGGAGATGATGGAAGTTTTCTTTCCCGATATTGTCGATCCGCAATTTACGGCGAAAATGGAAAGCGGCCTGGATCACGTGGCCAGCGGAACGCAAAACTGGGTAAAACTCATGGATGAATTTTATGGCCCCTTTAAGAAGGAGCTGGATCATGCCCAGGAAACAGCCGAAAAAGTTGAAATCAAAGACGAAGAAACAGATATCGTCTGTGAAAAGTGCGGCCGGCACATGGTGATCAAAAATGGACGTTACGGTAAATTTTTAGCCTGTCCGGGTTACCCGGAGTGCAAGAATACGAAACCTTATTTTGAAAAGACGCCGGGTATCTGCCCGAAGTGCGGCGGCGATCTTGTCAAGCGAATGTCAAAGCGAGGACGGACCTTTTATGGCTGCGTGAACTATCCCAACTGTGATTTCACCTCCTGGGATAAACCGGTGGCGGATCGCTGCCCGACTTGTGGCCACACGATGTTCCAAAAGGGATTTGGCAAACGCAAGCGCCTTTACTGCGCACAGTGTGAACCGCAGCCGAAAAAACGAAATACCAAACAGAAGCAATCATAAAGGAGGATCTATGTTAAAAGCAACGACGATTGTCGGTATTCGCCATAATGGCGAGGTGGCCATTGCCGGCGACGGGCAGGTGACCATGGGCGAAGCGGTCATCATGAAGGCGACGGCCAAAAAGGTACGCACCCTTTATAATGGAAAGGTACTGGCGGGTTTTGCCGGATCGGTGGCCGATGCGTTTACGCTCTGCGAATTGTTTGAACACAAGCTCGAAACCTATAACGGGAATTTAAAACGCGCGGCTGTAGAACTGGCCAAAGACTGGCGCCAGGATAAAATCATGCGCAAGCTGGAAGCTTTGCTCATCGTGATGGACGCAGATACCCTGCTTGTTATCTCCGGAACGGGCGAAGTGATTGAACCGGATGACGAAATCGCGGCTATCGGTTCCGGCGGCAATTATGCGCTGGCGGCGGCTCGGGCATTGAAAGCGCATTCGGATCTTTCGGCAAAGGAGATTGCCCACGAAGCGCTGAAGATCGCGTCGCAGATCTGTGTTTACACCAACGACAATATTCGTGTGTTAACCCTGGAGGATGAAGCATGAAACGGGAAATGTCAGAACTGACGCCGAGAATGATTGTTGACGAACTCAATCGCTATATCATCGGCCAGGAAAAGGCGAAGAAAGCGGTAGCGGTTTCGCTGCGCAATCGCTACCGCCGATCACTTCTGCCAGATGCAATTCGGGAGGAAATCACACCAAAGAACATCATTATGATGGGGCCGACGGGCGTTGGAAAGACGGAAATCGCCCGGCGCATCGCTAAACTTGTGTCGGCGCCTTTTATTAAAGTCGAAGCGACCAAGTTTACCGAGGTGGGCTATGTTGGGCGCGATGTGGAATCGATGATCCGCGATTTGGTGACGACATCGATTCGCATGGTCAAGCAGGAAAGGATGGACGATGTCAAGACACAGGCGGAAGAAAAAGCCAATCGGATTATTTTGGACGCATTGGTGCCGAGACGCAAAAAAGCGCAGAAGCAGGAAAAGCTGATCAACCCCTTTGACTTGCTGAGTCAAAACAAATCGCCGGCGACTGCCGAAGAGGCACAGCCTGAGCTTTCGCCAGAAGAAAAGCATCAAATCGAAACAAAACGCTCGGCGATCGCCGAGGAGCTGGCCGACGGCAAATTGGAAGACGAAATGATTGACGTGATGCTCGATGATGATGGCGCCAAATCCATCGGCATCATGGCCGGTATGAGTGAAGATATGAGCATTGAAATCGGCAATATTTTTGAGGGGCTGACCGGCGGCAGTAAAAAGAAGAAAAAACGCACAATGAAAGTTTCTGAAGCGCGGAAGGTCATTACCAATCAGGAAGCGCAGAAGATGATTGATATGGATGAAGTCCAGGAGATCGGGGTGCGCGAGGCGGAACAAAATGGCATTATTTTTATCGATGAAATTGACAAGATCATCGACAGCGGGAGCCGTCGCGGCGGTCCGGACGTGTCGCGCGAAGGTGTCCAGCGGGATATTCTGCCCATCGTTGAGGGGAGCACGGTCAATACCAAATACGGGCCGGTCAAAACAGATTTTATTTTGTTCATCGGTGCCGGGGCTTTTAACGTCGCGAACATCGAGGACATGATTCCCGAGCTGCAAGGACGATTTCCCGTCTCGGTGCAGCTTGAAAGCCTGACAGAGGAAAATTTCGTGGAAATTCTCACGAAGCCGGAAAATGCGATCGTGAAACAATATGCGTATTTGCTTCAGACGGAGGGCATTGAATTGCGATTTGAAGAAGAAGCGCTCAAAGCGATCGCATCGATTGCTTACGCAAAGAATGAAGAAGACGAAAATATCGGTGCGAGACGACTACACACTGTTTTTGAAGAATTGCTCGAAGAGATTTCATTTTATGCTAGCGATTATGACGAAGACGCATTTGTTATCGACAAAAATTACGTTGATTCGGTCTTTAAAACCCAGGGAAAGGGGCGTTCATACGATCAGTTTTTGATTTGATGACGAAAGACGAGAAAAAATTTGCATCCGCCCGGAGATTATGCTATATTATAAAAGTTATTATACACATTTTCGGAGAACGGCCTGGTGCCCGGGATCGGGTCTCGGCGTTTGCAGAGGAAAATGGAAGAAAAACCAGGAGGTAAAAAATGGCAATTGTTACAATGAAGCAGCTCTTGGAAGCTGGCGTTCACTTCGGTCATCAGACCAGAAGATGGAATCCGAAGATGAAACCTTACATCTTCACCGAAAGAAACGGCATCTATATCATCGATCTGCAGCAGACGGTGAAGATGATCGGTGATGCGTATCATTTTGTGCGCGATCTGGCGACGGAAGGCAAGGATATTCTCTTTGTCGGCACTAAAAAACAGGCGCAGAACAGCATCGAAAACGAAGCCAAGCGCTCCGGTTCTTTTTATGTGAATCACCGTTGGCTCGGCGGGACTCTGACCAACTGGGAAACCATCAACAAGCGTATCAATCGTTTGAAAGATCTGAAGCGCATGGAAGAAGACGGCACTTTTGACCTGCTGCCGAAAAAAGAAGTGATCGGTCTGCGCCGCGAACGGGAAAAACTCGAAAAATTCCTCGGCGGGATCGAAGACATGCACGGGATGCCCGGTGCCATGGTCATCATCGACTGCAAGAAAGAACGCATTGCGATTCAGGAAGCGCACAAGCTCGGCATTCCGATCATTTCCATCGTCGATACCAACTGCGATCCGGATGATGTGGACTATATCATTCCGGGGAACGACGATGCCATCCGTGCCGTTGCGCTGATTCTGCGCGTTTTGGCAGATGCCGTGCTCGAAGGCAAGCAGGGCGAACAGATCTCGGATGCCGAAGCGGAAGAAACGCCGGTGTCGGCTGCCGAAGCCGAAGCGGAAGAAGAAGCTTAAATTTTAGCGGAGCGGAGGAAAATATGGCGATCTCAGCAAAATTAGTGAAAGAACTCAGAGAAAAAACCGGATCCGGGATGATGGACTGCAAAAAGGCTCTTGAAGAAGCGGATGGCAGCGTTGAAAAGGCTGTCGAAATTCTGCGCGAAAAGGGCATGGCCAAGTCGGTTAAAAAAGCTGGCCGCATTGCAGCGGAAGGCATCGTTGTTTCCTATATTCACATGGGCGGAAAAATCGGCGCCATGGTCGAAGTGAACTGCGAAACCGACTTCGTGGCCAAGACGGATGGCTTTCACGACTTTGCAAAAGACATTGCGATGCATGTGGCCGCGGCCAACCCAAAATACCTGGTTCCGGAAGACGTGCCGGCAGAAGAAATGGAACACGAAAAAGAAATTCTGACCATTCAGGCACAGAACGAAGGCAAGCCGGAAAAAATCATCGAAAAGATGGTCGAGGGGCGATTGAAAAAGTTCTACAGTGAAATTTGCCTGATGGAACAGCCCTTTATTAAGGATCCGGACAAGTCCATCAACGATCTGGTGAAAGAACAGATCATGAACATTGGTGAAAATGTTAAAATTCGTCGCTTTGCCCGCTTTGAAATGGGTGAAGGCCTTGAAAAGAAAGAAGAAAACTTCGCGGAAGAAGTTGCAAAACAGATGGGCGAATAATTTTCGACAGTCAGCTCCGGAGTCTTCGGACTTCGGAGTTTTTTGTTATGTTCATTTTCTATTTGATAGATAAATGATAGGCTTTTGAGCGATGAGCAAAGGTGAAGACAAAGGGATGAAAATTGCAGTAATAACCAATTTATCAGGGGATTATGATCGGGCAGAGGCTGTCGGACATTTCTTTCAGAAACAAGGCGGCGAAGTCGCATGGATCCTTTCAGATTTTTTTCATTTAACCAAAGAACGGGTGTCGGAACATAAGCCTGATCATATTTATATACCGACAAAGCCGTATCAGAAAAATTTATCTTTGGCCCGGTTATGGTCTCATCATCGTTTTGCGCGAGACGTAAGGCATTATCTTAAGACGCATCCTTTTGATTTGCTGTATGTGATGATCCCATCAAATTCATTGCTGCCGGAAATGGTAAAGGTCAAAAAAGAAACGGGATGTTCGTTGGTGGTGGATATTGTCGATCTTTGGCCTGAATCTCTCCCGATTGAAGGGATCAAAAATTGGCCGCCGCTGCGCTATTGGCGCAATTTGCGGGATCGCTATTTGCCCGAGGCGGATCGAGTGATCACCGAATGTGACCTGTATCGTGAGATCATTGCGTTGTCGGCGTCAGCACGGACGCTCCACTGGATCAAAGGCCCGGATGCTCCGGAAATGCGCCATGAAAAACAGCGCGACGTGCTTCATCTGGCATATTTAGGGTCGCTCAACCACATCGTAGATATCGACTTGATGGTGTCGATTCTCGAACAACTTAAACCATTAAAATCGGTGAAACTGCATATTGTCGGGGAAGGCGAAAACCGACAAAGATTACTTGATTTGCTGGGAGAAAGAGGAATTGATTATCAGTTTTACGGACCGATTTATAATGACGATCAGAAAAAACAGATTTTCGAACAGTGCACCTTTGGTTTTAATTTGATGATTGACACTGTAAAAGTCGGCCTGACAACCAAGTCCATTGATTATTGGTATTACGGCTTGCCGGTGATTAACAATATCCGCGGAGATACCTGGCAATTTGTTAAAGATGAAGGGGTAGGCGTCAACGTTGAACGCAATGATCTGAAAAACGTTTGTCAAATTTTGTCAGTCCAGGCGGCACAGGTGGATCATGATGCCGTTCAGCAATTTTACAATCGGCATTTCACAACGGAGATTTTTGAAAACACGCTGAGTTTGGTCATGGAGCATTTAAAATGATTGATATTTTGGTGGCAACCTATAACGGTGAACGCTACTTGAGCGCACAGCTGGATTCGCTGCTTGGCCAAACGGAAAAGGATATCCGGATTTTAATTCGCGATGACGGCTCAACCGATCGGACGCCGGAGATGATTGCGGATTATGTTCAGCGTTATCTGGGGAAAGTTGAAGCTGTTTCGGCGTCGGCCGCCGCAAAGGGGCCGGTAGGCAATTTTATGGCGCTGACCCGGGTGGCATCGGCCAATTATGTGATGTATTGCGATCAGGACGACGTGTGGTATCCGGAGAAGGCGGAAAAGATGCGAAAAGCCATGACGGAGGCCGAGCAGCGGTGGGGCAGTCAAACGCCGATTTTGGTTTATTCGAATTATGAAACGGTGGACGAAGATCTGACGCCGTTGCCGGTTGACGAGCGCAAAAATCAGGTCTATCATCCCCATTTGACCTTTAATCGACTGTTGGTTCAAAATTATGTAACAGGATGCACGATGATGGCTAATCGCGCGCTCTATCAAAAAGCGACGGCGGCGGATGCTGAGATTTTGATGCACGATTGGTGGTTTGCCCTTTATGCCAGTGCCTTTGGAAAGATCGTTCATTTGGATGAAAAACTGATGGCGTATCGCCAGCACCGGAATCAATGCGTGGGCGCGACGGACGTAAAAAGTTTTAATTATCGGTTGACTAAGTTCAAGGACCCGGCGACCCGGGATAAGAAAAATGATTATTACCGGCAGGCGCAGGCGTTTAAAGCGCACTATGGCCGTGACTTGCCGACCGATCAGGCGCAAATTCTCAATTATTTTTTGGCCATTCCGGCTAAGAATAAATGGGGACGAATGGCGGCCCTGATCAGAGGAAAGTATTTTAAAAGTGATTTTTTCCGAATTTTAGGACAATTTTATTATATATGAGTCAGCGCTGGCGCATTTGAGTGCAGACAATGCATCTGCTATAATAAAAAATCAAATTGAGAAGGAGAGAGTGCGATGGGGCGATATTTTGGGACTGATGGTTTTCGCGGGGAAGCCAACAAGGGATTAATGGCAGAACACGCGTATCAAATCGGCCGATTTCTCGGGTGGTATTACGGGGAACTGCGCAAATGGGAAGGGAAGATCGGCGCGCCGAGTGTCGTGATTGGCAAAGACACGCGTCGCTCCAGTTATATGTTTGAGGATATGCTGTCCGGCGGACTGGTGGCCAGCGGAGCCGATGCTTATCTTTTGCATGTGACGACCACCCCGTCGGTGGCCTATGTCGCTCGCGTCGATGATTTTGACGGCGGCATCATGATCTCGGCGAGTCACAATCCCTATTACGACAACGGCATTAAGTTGCTCAATGGGCAGGGCGAGAAGATGAGCGAGGACGTGATCGCGCTCATCGAGGATTATCTGGACGGGTGCCTTCATGCGTTTGGTCAAAGTTGGCCGGAAATCCCCTATGCGCAAAGGGATGTCATTGGGCGGACGGTTGACTATGTCGCCGGCCGCAATCGCTATATCGGTTATTTGATTTCGCTGGGGGTTTACTCCTTCAAGGGGATGAAAGTGGGGCTCGACTGTGCCAATGGCTCGGCTTGGAATATCGCGCCGTCTATTTTCAATGCGCTGGGCGCGAAAACTTATCTGATGAATGTGGATCCGGACGGCATCAATATCAATCGCGATGCGGGCTCGACCCATATTGAGGGACTGCAGCAATTTGTGGTTGACAACGGTTTGGATGTCGGCTTTGCCTACGATGGCGATACGGACCGCTGCCTTGCGGTGGACGAAAAAGGGCAGGTTATCACCGGGGATCACATTCTTTATATTTATGGGCGCTATATGAAAGAGCGGGACAAACTGGTGACGAACACGGTGGTCACCACGGTGATGTCCAATTTTGGTCTGTACAAGGCCTTTGATGAATTGGGGATTGATTATGCAAAGACAGCCGTCGGTGACAAATATGTTTATGAATATATGACCGAAAACGGCTGTCACCTTGGAGGCGAACAGTCCGGCCATATTATTTTTTCCAAATACGCGTCGACGGGCGATGGCATTTTAACCAGTTTAAAACTCATGCAGGTAATGATGAGCCGAAAGAAAAAGCTGTCAGAGCTTGCGGCCCCGCTCAAAATTTATCCGCAGGTGCTCAAAAATGTGAGGGTATCCGACAAGGCGGAAGCGCAGGCTGACGCCGATGTGCAGGCAGCCGTGCAGCAGGTTGCCGCAGCATTGGGAAATACCGGCCGCATTTTGGTGCGCGAATCGGGCACGGAGCCGTTGGTGCGCGTCATGGTGGAGGCTGAAACCGAAGCAGTCTGCGAGCGATATGTCGATCAGGTGATCACTATTATCAAAGGAAAGGGATATGCGGTGGATTAATCGCGGTTGTAAAGCAAGGCGTTGCTGATCATGACGGCAATGCCTTTTATTTTTTTGCGGATGAATGGGAAGCCCAAAGTTGCGCTTAAGCTTTTTCAAGCAATGATTTGTTAAAATAAAAAAAATATAGAAAATAATGAAAGCACATGAATAAAAAAAATTACAAAAAACGAAAAAAACGCTTGATGCTCAGACAGCCGGTCCGGCAATTGATGGGGGCATTTCTTTTTATGGTCGAATTTTTGCTTTTTTACGATGTTTGGACGCGCTATTACAATGCCATGGTGCGGTGGCCCTTTTTTTACTATGGTAACATCTTTATCTCGGCGATGTATTTGATTATCATCGTGATGGTGTCTAAGGTCTACGCCGGCACTAAAATCGGTTATTACCGCATATCCGACATTTTAATGAGCCAAGTTATCGTCGTTTTTCTTTCAAACATCGTTGCTTATTTTATATTGGTAACGCCATTGGCCTACGGGTGGATTTCTGCCTGGCCCCTTGTATGGCTGACGATGGTGGATATTGGCGTGATTGTGATTTGGGCGCTGATCAGTCACCGCATTTTTCTGCGAATTTTTCCGCCGCAGCAATTGGTGATCGTCTCTGAGAAGCAATCGGATACGTTGCTGGATAAGTTTTCCAGGCGGCCGGATCAATACATCGTTCGGGAACGGATCTGTCTGGAGTTAACGGATGATTTGGAAGAGAATGAGCGGATTGCCCACAAGGTTGTAACGCGCTGTGAAGGTTATGATGGCGTCATCATCGGCGATATCCGTGCGATTATTCGCAACGACATCATGAAGATGTGCTTTGCCAAGGGCCTCCGAACCTATACCATGCCCAAGATTTCGGATATTATTTTGCGGTATTCGGAAAATCTGCACATTTTTGATTCGCCGGTGCTGCTCAACCGCAATTTTGGTTTAACAACCGGACAGGCATTTTTTAAGCGCTTTCTGGATTTGCTGTGCTCCGGCATCGGTTTAGTGGTGCTGTCGCCGGTGATGCTCATCACCGCCCTGGCCATTAAACGGGAGGATGGCGGCCCGGTGTTTTACAAGCAGGTGCGCTGTACGATTCGCAATCGGAAATTTGAGATCATTAAATTTCGATCGATGGTGGTCAATGCAGAAAAGGACGGCGTTGCCAGGCTGGCTGAAGAAAGCGACAGCCGCATTACCAAGGTTGGCGCGTTCATCCGCAAGGTGCGTATCGATGAAATCCCGCAGTTGATTAATATATTCAAGGGGGATATGAGCATGGTTGGCCCCAGACCCGAGCGTCCGGAGATCATGACAGCGTATTGCCAAAACATGCCGGAGTTTGCCTTCAGAACAAAAGTGAAGGCCGGACTGACGGGGTTTGCCCAGATTTATGGCAAATACAACACCACGCCCTTTGACAAACTTAAACTTGACCTGATGTATATCATGAATTACAGCCTCATTCAGGACGGGCTGCTGATATTAAAGACCATCAAAACCGTGTTTACCAAAGAAGCGACTGAAGGGGTGGCTGCGGGTCAGATGACAGCATCCGATATGGACAATGAAAACCGGTAGTCAGGGGACTTTATGGAACAAAAACAATTGACGGTATCGGTAGCGGCCTATAATGTGGCGGGGACTTTGCGCCGGTGCTTGGATTCCTTGATTGGTTCGGACGAGATGATGACGAGGCTCGAAGTGATCGTTGTGAATGACGGTTCGACAGATGAAACTCTCACAATGGCACAAACTTATGCCGAGCGTTATCCGCAGACGTTTAAAGTCATTGATAAGGTCAACGGGGGTTACGGATCCACCATTAACGCAAGCGTTGCTTGCGCCCGCGGGAAATATTTCAAACAATTGGACGGTGACGATTGGTATTGCACCGAAAATCTTGAAGCTTTTCTCGTCTTCTTAGAGACAAAAGACAGCGATTTGGTGTTGTCTCCGTTTTATGAAGTCCATGAAGACCATTCGAAAGCAATACTGCAGGATCATCATCCGGAAGTGCCGGCAAAAGATGGCCCACTAAAAAAAATGGCGATGGATCAGGATATCTTGATGCACGAACTGGCCATTCGAACGGAGCTGCTCCAGACGCATTCGGTTGGCGTTACCGAGCATTGCTTTTACACCGATCACGAATATACTTTTCAGCCCCTACTTTTTGCAAAAAGCATTGCGCGGTTTCCCCGGCCTGTTTATTGTTATCAGCTGGGGGTTGAGGGGCAAAGCGTGAGCCTTTCCGGGATGCGCAAACACTTTAAGGATCCGATGCGGGTGGCGGAGAAACTGATGCCGCTTTATGAAGCGCAGCTTCCTTCCATTCGTGAGCGGGGGATCGAAACGTTAATGCGAAAAAAAATTCTGAGTATCACGGAGCTTGCTTATTTTTGCTTTTTGATTCTTGAACAGCCAGGGGCTCACAAGACAACTTTAAAAAAATTGGACCAGCATATTCGCCGGCAATATCCTCATATTTATCGGATCACGATGAAGTCGCACACCATTGCGCGGCTTCGCAGGCTGCATTTTGTTGGCTATAGCTTGTATGCAAAGCATATCGCAAGATTGGTGGAAAGCCGTTAAATCATTTACAGAGAGGATGGCCATGGCTTCACGATCGCCGTTAATATATTTGAAAAAATCCGAAGACACCTTATTTTTAATCGCGTTTGCCGTTTATGGCATTTGGGCGTTATTATTGCAGACTTTCTTTGCGGCCAGGTGGCCATTGGCGTCGCTAGAAAATAAGGTGTTCTTTGCATGCCTGTTCTTATTGGGATTCCGGGAAATGATTCTCTGCATGCGACACCAAAACGGTTGGTGTGATTTTGTGTTGCTTTTGGTCTTTGGCACGATGGCACGCATCGCCGGCTATTTTGGACGTCCCTTCGGGATGATTTTTGTATTTGTTTTTTGTGCGCGGAAAATTGATTTTAAGCGGGTTGCGAAGACGGCCGTGGTGGTGAGTACCGCGGTATTGCTGGGAACGATTCTCGCGCAGCACATGGGCTGGATCCACACGGTGCAGACCGTTCGGGATGGGCAGATCAGGCAATATCTGGGCTTTTTATACGTTTTGACGCCATCCGTGATTTTTTTCAATATCGCAGCGCTTCATGTTTATTTGCGTCAAGCAAACATCAGCTGGGGAGAATTGCTCGCGCTGGCGGCGATAAACGCCTGGCTTTATATGAAAACCAACGCGCGTCTGTCCATGATTTTGATCGTTGTTTTGCTTTGCTATGCGATGGTGATCAAATGCCGGCCGGCAGTTCAGAAAAAAATAATTAAGAACCGTTCGGGTGTCCTTTGGCCATTTTCTTTTGTTCTGGGAGCCGTCATGACAGCGGTGGTCACCCGCTTTTATGACATCGGGCAGGCCGATTGGCAGCGTCTGAATCTGGCCATCGGCAATCGCCTGTGGTATGGGCAGGCTACATTTAAAAGCTATGGCGTCAAACCTTTTGGCCAAACCATCGCCTGGGTGGGCAATGGATTGCAGGCGTCCGGCAAACCGGTTGCCGGCATTTACAATTACGTGGATAATTTTTATTTGCACTATCTGCTCAATTTTGGATTTGTTTTTTCAGTCTTATTGATTGCAGCGGTGACGATAGCCCTGTGGGTGATGCTCTGCAAGGGAGAAGGCTGTTTGCTGATGATCTTTGCGCTGCTGGCTTGCCACGGTTTGATCGACGATATGATTCTTTATCCGTATTTCAATACGTTTTTATTGATCCTCTCGCCTTATTTGCTGCTGGGACTGCGCGCGTTTAGAATCCGCATGAAGCGGCAAAGGCGGGCGCGTTCAGCAGGGGAGGCATCCGAATGAAAATAGGCGCCGGCATTGTGACGTATGGGCCGGATCTGGATCGTTTTCGGGAAAATCTGAATGCGGTCATGGCGCAGGTGGATTTTGTCGTTTGCGTGGATAACGGGTCCAAGAACATCGCAGCGTTAAAAAATTTTTTGGATACATCGACGGAGACACGAAAGGTTGTGCTTATTGAAAATCGCGAGAATCTGGGCATCGCGAAGGCGCTCAATCAAATCATGGCAGCGGGGCAGCATGCCGGCGCTGCCTGGATGCTGACGTTGGATCAGGATTCGGTGGCGGCCGCGGATTTGATCGCGGCTTACCGGCCGTATATGGACGATGATCGGATCGGGATGATGACCTGCGTCATCCGGGATCGCAATGCCGGAGTCATGGTGCCTTTTGAGTCGGGAGATGCGCCTTATGAAACAGAAACACGCATTATCACTTCCGGCTGCTTGACCAATGTGGCTGCCTGGTGGCATTGCAGCGGTTTTGATGAGAAGCTTTTTATCGATTATGTGGATATTGATCTTTGTCAGACGATGATAGAGCATGGCTATCGAACCATTCGCGTTAATCACGTGGGGCTGCTTCACGAATTGGGACAAAGCCGGAAGGTGCGCTTTCTTGGACGCGAGTGGCATATTTTCAATCATTCTGCCTTTCGTAAATACCATATCGTGCGCAACAATCTTTATTTTATTCGCAAGCATGCCCGCAACGGCCTGGTGAATAAGCGAAAAGAATACAAAGGATTATTGCTGTATGCCATCTTGGTTTGCCTTTATGAGCCCGATAGGCGCGCCAATATCAAGGCGATGCTCCGCGGTGTCCGCGATGCGCGGAAGATGCCGCTGTGAGCTGGATTAACGGCGCCTTTTGCTTAAAAAGATCCGAAATTAACACCGCCGTTTTAGGCACGGATTTCGTCCTGTGTTATAATGATAAAAATGTGTTGCCGGATCGTACGGCGGCATTCAATAGAACGGAGTTCTCATGTATCGAAAAAATACGAAAGGCTGGCTCAAGCACCTGGATTTTCTGATCTGGGACTGGCTTTTGCTGGAACTGGCTTTCTTCATTGTCTATGCCTATCGCATCGGGGTGTTTTTCCCGTTTTCACCGCTATACCAGCGGATGGCCATTGCCATTGTGCCTGCCCATCTGATCACGGTATTTTTTGGCAATAGTTATCGCGACATGATTCGCCGGGATCGTTACGCTGAGTTTAAAAAAGTGTGTGTGCATAGCTTTGTCGTGATTGCACTGCTGATTTTTTGGATGTTCCTCAGCCAGAATTCCTATTATTATTCACGGCTGCTCGTCGTTTCGATGTTGCCTGTTTCAGTGGTGCTGATCTATATAGAGCGCCTGTTCTGGAAGCGTGTGATTCGCAAACGCCTGCGCGAGTCGAAAAAGGAACGGCAAATTCTTGTGATTACCACGAAAGAAGGTTCAGAAGCGATTCTTCAGGCTCTGCAGCAGGATTTTTATCGGACCTATGGCGTCTCGGGAGTTATTTTATATGACGGCACCGACGCGATAGGCCAGAGCATTTTAGATGTGCCAGTGGTTTCGGAGATGGCCGGTGTGTTTGATTATATTCGCGCCCATGTGGTTGACGAAATTCTTTTGGATCTGGAGGGCTACGAAGCCGTCACGGAACAATTGCTGAACCAATTGGTTGATGCAGGGCTTACGGTGCATGTGACCCTGCCGCAGTTCAGCCAGTCCATTCGCAACAAACAAATCCATTCGGTTGGCAACGTGACGATGGTCACTTCCAGTATGAATTTGGTGCCTCAGTGGAAGCTGGCGGTTAAGCGGATCATTGACATCGTCGGCTCGTTAGTCGGCTTGTTTTTCACCGGCATTGCCTGTGTTATTTTTGCACCGATCATCAAGCACCAGTCCCCGGGACCGCTTTTCTTTGCCCAAAAGCGTGTGGGGCGAAACGGCCGGACGTTTAAAATTTATAAATTCCGAACCATGTATCCGGATGCGGAGGAACGCAAGAAAGAACTCATGGCGCAAAATAAAATGCAGGGGCTGATGTTTAAGATGGACAACGATCCGCGGATTTTTCCCATCGGACATTTTCTGCGCAAGGCCAGCATCGATGAGCTGCCGCAGTTTTTGAATGTGCTCAAGGGCGATATGTCGCTGGTGGGAACCCGGCCGCCGACTGTGGACGAATATCAGCAATACGATATGCATCATCTGAAGCGTTTGGCAGCCAAGCCGGGATTAACCGGGATGTGGCAGGCTTCCGGGCGCTCGGATATCACGGATTTTGAAGAGGTCGTGCGTTTGGATGCCTACTATATTGAAAATTGGAAGCTGAGTTTGGATTTCAAATTGATTCTCAAGACGATTCGTGTTGTGTTCAGTGCAAAAGGAGCAGAATAAATGACGGAAGACAAGGCCATTGCACAGCGCATTCAGATTATTGTGGCGGCGCATAAAGCTTACCCGATGCCGGAAGATCCCATGTATCTGCCGGTTCATGTCGGGGCGGAGGGGAAAACCGATGCCGGCGGCAACCCGCTGGATCTGGGATACACCAAGGATAATTTTGGCGATAATATTTCAGAAAAAAATCCGGCCTATTGTGAGTTGACCGGGCTTTATTGGGCGTGGAAACACCTGGACTGTGATTTTATCGGCCTGGTGCATTATCGCCGGCATTTTACGGATGGAAGCAAAAAAAAGAATCCTTTTGAGTCGGTGTTGACCTATGATCAGCTCGCCCCGATGCTAAAAAAATATTCGGTGTTTGTGCCGAAAAAGCGCCATTATTATATCGAGACCCTCTATTCGCATTATGCACACACCCATTATGCGGAGCAGTTGGATGCCACGCGCGAGATTATTGCCGAATATTATCCGGATTATTTAGGAGCATATGATCGGGTAGCGGCACAGCGCCATGGTTATATGTTTAATATGATGATTATGCGCCGGGATTTAACAGATGCCTATTGCACTTGGCTTTTTGCTATTTTGGCCGAGCTGGGAAATCGGATTGACGATTCAAAACTCGATGCCTTCCAGGGGCGATTTTATGGACGCGTCTCTGAGATTCTGCTCAATGTGTGGCTGGCTGGCCAGTTGGAAATTGGCGTGCTGCAGTCCTCGGATGTGAAAGAATTACCTTATGCCAATATGGAGAAAACGAATTGGTGGAAAAAGGGAACGTCGTTTTTAAGGGCGAAGTTTTTTCACAGGCGTTATGAAGGGAGTTTTTGAGTGGCATCAGATCATTTGGAGTTAAAGACACACGAAGCGCTAGACTCCCAAATCTCTTTTATCATTCCAGTTTATAATGGCGAAAAAACGCTTCGAGGAACTGTTGAAAGTATTTTGAAAGCGAAAAAGAACCAAGACGATATCGAAGTGATCATCGTTGAAAATGGCTCGCAGGACGGGACAAATGTGATCATTGAGGAATTGCAACAGCAATTTGATGAGAACGTTCTAAAAGTGTTTCATTCGGAAAAAGGTGTCTCCAATGCGCGAAATAAAGGGATTCTTGAAGCGAGGGGTATTTGGATTTCATTTGTAGATGCGGATGATGCTTTAGTCGAAAATGCGATAGATATTCTTTTAAGGGACGCGCAGAATGAAGAAGCACAGCTTTATACCTATGGTCACCGGGCTGGAGATGATGAACGGCCGGTCGCGGTAAAACGCAAGGTTTACAATTTCGATGCGGTTGAAGCTGCTAAAGCAAAAATGATCTCCGACCCGACCAAATACATGCAGGCATGGGGGAAGTTATTCAAAAGAAAAATCATTTTAAAAAACAATCTTTTGTTTAACCCCGAACTTTCCTTTGCGGAGGATAGCGATTTTACACTTCAGTATTTGATGCACACGAATCGGATTTGCCTTTGTCCAGAGATCATATACCAATATTCTTTAAATCAAAATTCAGTAATGCGGACCTTTACAGGGGAGAAGACTCAAAAATATCTGGATTCATTGGCGACTACAAAAAAAACAGTTGCGGGAGCTCCAAAGTCGATGACAGATGCTTTTAATCACTATATTCTCATGCACCTGAATATCATTATGGTCTGGGAAGTGTTTTCAAGGGATAATCCAGTTGCTTACGGCGATAAGCTCGAACAGATGAGACGAATTACCCGGGCGCCGATCTTTCATCAGGCCATTCAAGGGGTTAAACTCTGGGAATGTCGTTCTGCAAAAATGATGCCTATTTTGCTCTTGAAGTTGAAACAATACCGATTAGCGGCACAGGTTTATCGTTTGCGGGCAAGGCAAAATGCGAAAAAAGAAGAAACGAATTGGAGGCTCCCCGATTGAAAAAAGTTCTCGTTTTCGGAATGACAGAAAATCCAGGTGGTGTGGAAAGCGTCATTATGAATTATTATCGTAATATTGATCATCAAAAAATTCATTTTGATTTTTTGTGTAATTCACATAATCCCATCGCGTTTGAAGATGAATTAAAACAAAGTGGGTCAAAATGCTTCCATTTTGTGGCACGCAGTAAAAAACCGTTGCAGTATTGCCATGCGTTAAACACATTTTTCAGACAGTACGCGCCGGAATATGATGCTATTTGGGTAAATGTTTGCAGTTTGGCTAATATCGATTATCTTAAGCTTGCGAGAAAATATGGGATTTCACGTCGGATTATCCATAGTCATAATTCTGAAAATATGGATTCGGCATTGCGGGGCCAGTTGCACAAATTCAATAAAAAAAGAATTTCGAAATATGCTACGGATTTTTGGGCGTGTTCGGAAGATGCGGCTAAATGGTTTTTCGAAGGAGAAACTCTTAAAAATACCGTCATTGTCAATAATGCCATTGATATTACCAAAATGCGATTTGATGCAAATAAAAGAAAATCATTTCGAAAGCAATTAGCGGTTGAAGACAAATTAATTATTGGAAATATCGGCAGGCTGCATTTTCAGAAAAATCAGGATTTTATTATCGATATATTTTCAGCATTGATCAAAAAAGAACCTAACGCTGTTTTATTTTTGATTGGTCAGGGGGAAGACGAATCTAAATTAAAAACGAAGGTAAAGAACCTGCATCTTGAAAAATCGGTTTATTTGCTTGGTGTTCAACAAGATATTCAAGGATGGCTCAGCGCAATGGATTTATTCTTATTTCCTTCGCGATTCGAAGGATTAAGCGTTGTCGCTATGGAAGCGCAGGCCAACGGCGTTCCGGTATTGGCATCAAAAAATGTTATCCCTGCCGAAGTGAAGATTAATGAGAACTTTCAATTTTATGGTTTAGAACATTCGGCGGCAGAATGGGCAGATCAAATTGTTTGGATGAGCCATCATTTGGCACGATTGAATTCAGAAAAGATTTTAAAATCGTTTATGCGAAAAAACTTTGAGATAAAACAAGAAGCGAAAAAATTACAGGATTGGTTTTTAAAGAATGAATATTGATTTTATTGTTCCATGGGTGGATGGTTCTGATGAAAATTGGTTATTAAAAAAAAGAAAATATGAGGAAAGCAACGATGAGACCATTGATAATTCAGCAGATCGATACAGAAATTGGGATTTACTTAAATTTTGGTTTCGAGGAGTTGAAAGATTTGCGCCATGGGTACACAAAATTTTCTTTGTGTCGGATCATCAAATTCCAACTTGGCTTAATGTTGACCATCCCAAATTAAAAATAGTTTTACATGAGGAGTTTATTCCGAATAAGTATTTACCGGTTTTCAGTTCACACCCCATTGAATTAAATTTTCATAGAATTTCAGATTTATCGGAATATTTTGTTTATTTTAATGATGATATGTTTCTTACTTCGGAAGTTTATCCGGAAGATTTTTTTATAAAAAAATTGCCATGTGGATTAGCGGTAGAATCTCCTGTTACACCAGAAAAAAATGATATATTTAATCACATTTTGTTAAATGATATTACTATGATTAATGAAAAATATCGGCGAAAAGAAGTCTTGAAGAAACAAAAAAGGCTGTTCTATTCTAAAAAAGATTTTAAGGGATGGGCGATGAATAAATGTTTATCTTTTTTAAAAAGAGATGCTTTTTTTGGCTTTGAATACTCTCATTTATCTTCGAGCTTTCTCAAATCTTCGTTTGTTGAATTATGGAATGAGGGATATGATTGGTTAGATAGCACTTGCAGCCATCATTTTAGAAATATAGAAGATGTTAACCAATATGTATTTTTATATCATCAATTTGTAAATGGAAATTTTATTCCTAAAAGCTGGCGGAAATTTGGGAAGGCCTACCACATAGACGATAGTTTGGATGGTAATGTGAAAGAATTATGCGATGCCATTAGAAAGCAAAAGTTTAAAGAAGTTTGTGTGAATGAGCGTCAGGTAAATCATTTTAAAGAAACACAATCAAAGGTATATCAGGCCTTTTCCGAATTATTGCCTCAAAAGTCATCATTTGAAAATAAGTAATGGAGATGAACGGTGAAGTACTACATACGCGAATTTCGTTTTTTGGGTGAAAACAGAAGAACCGCTGGCGGGAAAGCACGAGAAGACATAGAATTAATTTTATCTAAGCGAAATTTTCATCCTGTTGATATTCAGATGAAGGAAGATAAGTTTCATGAGAGTTCTCCTCAGATTTTTAAAAAAATAAGTGGTCATCAGAAAAGACGAAAAATTTGGCATCAACAATTATTAAGATTGAAAAGAGGAGATCTTTTATTAATTCAAATACCCATTTTTTTTCATTCAATTTTTATTTCTTCCGAGTTAAAACAATTGGTACGACGAGGCGTAAAAATCGTGTTGCTTGTTCATGATTTAGAATTATTTCGGGTATCAAAGAGAGCTCCTTTTTTGAGAAGGCAGCGTTTAAATTTTGAAGAAAAATCGCTTTTAAATATAGTAGATAAAATAATTGTACATAATTATAAAATGAGGAAAGAGCTATCGGCTTTTGGTGTAGAATTTAAGAAAGCTGTCTCTTTAGAAATTTTTGATTATCTCATTCCAGAGTATGAAAAAAGAATTGATACAATGGCTTTTGAAAAATCAAAGCCTGTGATATTGGCCGGAAATTTGTCAACAAAAAAGGCCAAGTATCTTTCTCTATTGCCATCTGTACCGGAGTTTAATTTATATGGTATAAATTATCAAGATCAAGGAAAAAAGAATATTCATTATTATGGTTCATTCCTTCCCGATCAGTTGCCGTTTGCATTGAGAGGAAGTTTTGGATTGGTGTGGGACGGCCATAGTGCGGACACATGTTCTGGAGTTTATGGAGAGTATTTAAAGATTAACAATCCTCATAAAACATCACTTTATTTGGCTTCCGGGATACCGGTAATTATATGGAAAAATGCAGCATTAGCAGATTTTATCCAAAAAAATCATTGTGGCATTACCATCGGAAGTCTTTCGGAAATTAGCAAGAGAATTGAAGAAATGACTGAAAGTGAATATCAAGAGATAAAGGCAAATGCGGAAAATATTGGAAAAAAATTAAGAGAAGGATTTTATACTCGCAAGGCACTTTCTCAATGTATATCATGAAAATTTCAAAAGAGATTTAGATGCTAAACACTTATCGATTTAACAAATCAGAAATTTTATTTTTTTCGGCATGGATTCTGTTCCTGCTTTCGCTTTTAATCGGTGCAACAACATTGCAAAAAATAAAGTATTTGGTCGTGCTTGCCAAAGGATTGCGATACCTTGCTTACTTAATTTGTTGCATGGAGATATGTAGGACAAAGATTCAAAAGAATAAGACTTTTATTTTGGTATTTATTTTTTTGATTTTTATGATCAGCTGCATTTCATCCACGAATAAAACGTTGTTGTTATATTTATTGGTATTATTTGCATCCATCAATATTGACAAGCGCAAAATAATGCGTTTAACAACTCGTATGCAAGGATTTTTTTTAGCGATTGTTGTTCTTTTAAGTCAAATTGGCATTATAGAAGACCACCTTTTTGGCAAGAATAGTAATCGCATTCGCCATGGCTTGGGCTTTTCCTGGACAACGACGGGACCTATTTTATATTTTTATTTTATGCTGGGATATATTTATCTCAGAAAAGAAAAATTCAGTGTTGTTGAAGCGATTCTTCTCGAAGTCATCAATATTCTATTCTACAAGCTGACAGATACGCGAATGGCGTTTGTGCTATCAACACTTTTTTTAATCTTTTTTTCCGTTCAAAATTTAAACCGCAGACGCTGGAAAAAACTGTCAAAGCTGAAAGGGTTCTATCTATTGATACCGACGGCTTTATGCCTTTTAGCGTTTGTTTCAGCCATTTATTTCAATCAGAATCAGCATATTTTTGCGGCGATGAACAAACTGCTATCCAATCGGTTAATGTTGGGACATCAGGCCATTAAAACATATGGCTTTACATTGTTTGGGCAGCCAATCAAATGGATGGGATACAGCATCAAACATCCGATGCTGGCAGATTCGAAATATAACTACGTCGACTCATCCTATTTGCAGTTAGCTCTCAATTATGGGATGTTGTTGATTGCGGCGGTGGTCGCCATGTATACCTATGGTATTTACAAGGCGATTCGCCAGCAGGATTATTATCTCGTTTTTATTTATTTGTTTGTTTTGGTTTTTGCGTTGACAGAACCGAGACTGATGAATTTTGCCTTCAATCCCTTCCCAATAATGATTTTTTCTGGGAAACCTCTAAAAAAATGGAAACGCGTTCTGAACTTTCGACAAGAAGAAAGCGGACAACAAGGTAATCAACCGTTGTTAGATGGAGAAATGAATGCCTAAACAAAAATCAATCAAGAAAAATTTTCTGATGAATGCGATTTTGATGATGTCGCAATTCATTTTTCCGCTGATTACCTTTCCCTATGTCTCACGGATTCTCTTGCCGGCGGGAACCGGGAAAGTGGCTTTTGCCACATCGTTAATCACGTATTTCACGATGTTTGCCCAGCTCGGGATTCCGACCTATGGGATCCGCAAATGTGCGCAGGTGCGCGACGATAAAATGGCGTTAACGCGCGTGGTGCACGAGCTTTTCTTTATCAATTTGCTGATGAGCATTATTTCTTATGGCATTTTGTTTGGCGCTCTTGCCGTTGTGCCGCGTCTGCAGGGGGATCACACCCTTTACCTGATTGTCTCCCTTAATATTATTTTCCAGTGCATCGGTATCGAGTGGATGTATAAAGGGCTGGAGCAGTACACTTATATTACCGTGCGTTCTATTATTTTCAAAGTGATCGCGCTCGTTGGGATGTTTGCCTTTATTCATGTCAAAAGTGATTATGTGATTTATGGCGGCATCTCTATTTTTGCGGCATCGGCCTCGCAGCTGCTCAATTTTATCAATGCGCGCCGGTATATTTATTTTAGGCCTGTGGGCGGCTATCGGCTTAAGAGACATTTGAAAGCGGTGTTCGTTTTCTTTGCGATGGCGGTGGCCACGACGATCTATACCAATTTGGACACGGTCATGCTGAAGTTTATGAAGACTGATACCGATGTGGGCTATTACAACGCGGCAGTTAGAATCAAAACGATTTTGGTCAGTGTTGTCACTTCCCTTGGGACGGTGCTTTTGCCCCGGGCGTCCTATTATGTGAAAAACGGTGAAATGGGCGAGTTCGAACACATTGCGGCCAAGGCGCTTAATTTTGTGTTTATCATTGCGACACCATTGATGCTGTATTTTATCTTCTTTGCGCAGCAGGGGATCTTTTTGCTTTCTGGGAATGCTTATGGCGGCGCAATCGAGCCGATGCAATTGATTATGCCGACGCTGCTGTTTATCGGGGTGACCAATATTTTGGGTTTGCAGATGCTCGTGCCCTTGGGGAAAGAAAAAGCGGTACTTTATTCGGAAATTGCCGGCGCCGTTACGGATTTGATCATCAACTGGCTGCTGATCCCGAAAATGGCTTCTTCTGGAGCAGCCATCGGCACAGTCGCGGCGGAGCTCGTAGTGCTGATTGTGCAATTTTGGGCGTTGCGGAAAGAAGTGGCACCGCTGTTTAAGCAGATCCAGTATTATAAAATCGCAATCGCCTTGGCATTGAGTTCGGCAGCAAGCCTTTGGGTGCCGCGATTGGGGTTCGGCAATTTTGTGACGCTAATCATCTCTGCCGTGCTGTTTATGGGGGTATACGGGGTTGCGATGTTTATTATGAAAGAGCCGATAGCGCAGGAAGTGGTGCAGATGGGTGTGAGGAAGATAATGAAGAAAGCCAAAAATGGATAAGAAAAAAATATCAATCAATAAAGGAACACCAAGAAGTGTTAAAAAAACATATGTGATTTGGAGTTTTACTTTTTTAATTATTAATTTTTTTGCTATATTTATCAAAAACAGTCAAATAAAGACAATGGATATCTTGAGCACTTTGGTAAAAGCGAGCATCGTCATCTGGATTATCAATATTCTTTATGAAAAATCTTTTTATGTTAAAGATAGGTTTGTCGATCGAAGGAAAATTTTTACCATTTTTTGTCTGATTTTATTTGTCTGTTACTCTATTTGCTTTTTAACTTATTTCCCTGGTGTTGGGATGAATGACGGGTTAAATATTTTTCGTAGTGGGATGAAATTGTCAGGGCAATTTCCGGTATTTTATTGCGGGTTTTTAACCTTATTGGCAAAAATTGGCACTCACTTAGGATCGCTGCAATATAGCGTGATTTTTTACTCGTTTATTCAGCTTTGCTTATGTGTGTTTATGACATCTGGCATTTTACTTTGGATTTGGCTCCAACCGATTAGTAGAAAATATAAGTATTTTACTGTTATTTTCTTTGCGTTTTTTCCATTATTTGGGTTATATGCGATTTCAATGGTCAAAGATACCCTGTTTTCGATTGGATTGGTTTTGTTTTCAATCTTATTATATGAAATATTACGCAAAAACAGAAATTTTAAGTCTGATAAAATTGTAATTTTTCTTTTCTGTCTCAGTGCGATCACAGTTGTTTTGATGCGGACAAATGGTATATATATTGTTCTTTTTTCACTTATGATTGCTTTTCTTGTATCTAAAAAGAAAAATGTTATTTTAGGATGTATTGCCGTTGTACTCTTGGCAATGGGCTTTAATGCGCTTGCTTTAAGAAGGTTCAATGACCGCTCTTATGCACAGGAGGCATTGGCGATTCCCATTCAGCAAGTAGCTGCAACTGTTGCTGAATGTGGAAAGTTAGGGAATGAGAAAAAATTGATAGCGCAGATTATGCCACTTGAAGAAATTAAAAAGAGTTATAATCCTTACACAGCTGATCCGATTAAATGGAACAGTAACTTTGATAGAGAATTTCTCGATAATCATAAAAGAGAATTTTTATTATGTTGGCTGAAATTATTCCCAATCAATTTTAAAGTCTATGTTAGCGCCTATTGCAGGCAAACCTATTATTTTTGGGCACCAATACAGGACCATAAGATACAATGTTTTTATACGATAGAAACTATTTATGATAATTATTGGTTAAAAGATTTTTTAAAGCAGAGTGGCATCCATGACCACTCATTGATGCCAAAATTTATTCGTGCCCCACTGCAATCTTATTATCGATTGGCTTTAATTTTCTTTAATGAAGGCGTTTGCTTTTGGATGGGATTAACTATTTTTATAGCCGATTATCAAAAAAATAAAGAAAAAGGATGTATATTTCTATACTTACCTGCATTTGGGTTATGGCTGACGCTAATGCTTTCCACCCCGGTTGCGAGTTCTTTTAGATATGTATTGGTGTATGCATATATTCTGCCAGTATTTTTTAGCCGATTGTTTACAGGTGACATAAAACAAGAGAATAAATGATATAAAATCTGCGGATAATGTGATGGTATTAGTTAAAGTAGGAGAAAATAAAATGGATAAAATAGCAGTTTTAATTCCATGTTACAATGAAGAAAAAACCATTGAAAGGGTCGTGGAGGATGCTGGGAACGCACTTCCTGATGCCGTAATTTATGTCTATGATAACAATTCATCGGATCAGACGGCGGCTTTGGCAAAACGTGCCGGTGCGGTGGTGCGTTATGAATATCAGCAAGGCAAGGGGAATGTCATTCGGCGGATGTTTCGTGAAATTGACGCCCGATGTTATGTCATGGTCGACGGGGATGATACCTATCCAATGGAATCGGCCGTTCCAATGGTGGAAAAGGTATTAAACCATCAGGCGGATATGGTGGTGGGCGATCGCCTTTCATCCACATATTTTACAGAGAATAAACGCCCTTTTCATAATTTTGGCAATTCGATTGTTCGCAGCAGCATTAATCGGTTGTTCGGATGTGATATCCAGGATATTATGACGGGGATGCGCGCTTTTAGCTATAATTTTGTTAAATCCTTTCCGGTTTTGTCTGAAGGATTTGAAATCGAAACAGAAATGACCATTCACGCGGTGAATAATCATCTGCAAATTGAAAATAAAATTATTGAATACCGTGATCGGTCGGAGGGCTCTGAGTCGAAGCTCAGCACCTATTCGGACGGATTTAAAGTTTTAGGGACCATCGTCAAGCTTTACAAAAATTATAAGCCGATGGGCTTTTTTGGCATTTTTTCAGCAATTTTAGCTGCCTTGGCAGCGATTCTCTTTTTTCCAGTATTAGGAGAATATTTGAAATCGGGGGTGGTGCTCCGTTTTCCGACGTTAATTGTTTCGGGCTTTGCCATGATTGCAGCATTGCAGTCGTTGTTTGCCGGTTTGATTTTATCCAATGAGGCGAAAAATGATCGCCGCCAGTTTGAAATGACCTTAAATCGATTGGAAAAAGAAAAAAATAATATTTAAGAGAAAGCGTATGATTTATCTCCTTTGTTTTGCCCTCTCTTTTGGCAGTTGCTGCCTCGCCTTAAGGCCGTTTGCTCAAAAACATAAAGCGGGCGCTTTATTATGGTTGGCGTTAGCCGTGATGTTCCCGGCTGTTTTAGCTGCTCTTCGAGATTTCACCATCGGTACTGACATTCGTTATTACGGCAACCCGCAATTTTTTTGGTGCCTGCAAAATCACGATCTGAAGTTTTTAATTTTCTCCCAGATCAAAACAGTGGAGCCGCTTTATGTGCTGCTTAATTTTGGCCTCACGCGGCTGACGGCGAATCCCCATTGGCTTTACTTTGCGATTAGCCTGCTGATCAATGGATTATTCATGGTGGGGCTTTATGCCTATCGCGATCAAATTTCACTGCCGATGGGTTGGCTGTGCTTTTTGTGTTTGTTTTATGGGGACAGTCTGAACCTTATGCGCCAATATATTGCTATGGGTTTTCTATTCTGGGGCTTTCATTTTTTCCTTGCAAAAAAATATGGGCCTTATGGGTTAACCTTTGCCGTAGCAGTGCTCTTTCATTATACGGCGGTGATTGGGCTGGCCCTGCCGCTGCTCTATCTGCTTTTTAAGCGTTGGGATAAACTCTGGGTCAAGGCACTCGTCATTGGCGTCGTGGTCACGGTGATGATTTTTTATAAATCGCTGCTGGCCCGTGCCCTGGCCTGGGGAATGCTGCCGCCGAAATACCATCTTTATCTCAGCGATGTCTTTAAAATGGCGACGATCAAATCCAATATCATGATCTGCATCTTTTGGTTGCCGGGCATTATTTTATCGCTGCGTAAGCGCGGTGCATTTTTGACTTTTGATGATGAGCGAGGCCCTTCAGAGGGAAGCTTTTATATTTTTCTGCTGATTTTGGAGGTGGTGACCTTCCAGCTGCGGCTCATCGTGTTTTTCCTCTACCGCATCAGCTTGTATTTCGGGATGTATAAAATGGTGGCTTATGCACGGCTGATTCGCATCAGCGAGGGCAGGGCAAAGACGATCTGGACAGGGCTGTTGATTTTATTGCTGCTGGCGGCCTGGGGATTCCGAACGGTGTATCTCAAGGAGAATCAAATTTATCCATACACGTCGCAGCTAATACAAAAGTTTATTGTGAGTCTTCAACATCGGTAACATTAAAAAGGCGCTTGGACTTTTCCAAACGCTTTTTTGTATGCCTTTAAAAATTTTTTTTATTAAAAACGAAAAATTTACTGAAAATATAATTGGCGACGGTAACGACAACCTGGGAAATGAGTTTGGCGATTTTGTCGTTCATGCCGCTGAGGGTCACGGCGAGAAACATCACACCCATGTCCATTAGTAAGGTGCCGGCGCGGGAAAGAAAAAAAGCGCATGCCTCCCGCATCATGTTGGGGTTTCGGCTGGCAAAAACATATTTGCGGTTGGTGAAGTAGGCGAAGGTCACGGCAGCGATCCAGGAAATCACATTGGCGGTCTGGAGCTGCAGGCTGTTGCCGGGATCGAGAAAGGTGGCAACGCATAGATAATACATGCCGAGACTAACAACGGTCGTCAGAACACCGACGACCAAATAGTTGATGATTTCGCGATATTTTTGGTAGAGTTTTTGAATCATTGAAGACTTCCTTTTTCCATTGATAGTGATATTGATGCTGTAACTCTATCACATTGTGGCCGGCTTCACAAGTAAGAGCGCGTCTTGCGAAAGCATCCGAATTCCGTTATAATTGAATCAAATATTTTGGTTAAAGGAGACAAAATGGAAGATTATAATCTGGTGCAGGACGAAGGTTCTGTCAGTATTGATGTTCGGGATGTGTGGGCCGTGTTTAAACATAATATTCCTGCGATTGTTTTGATTACGCTTGTTTGTGCCTTGCTTGGTTTTGGCGGCGCTCGTTTGATGCGCACGACCTCTTATGAAGCGAAAACGACAATGATTGTCAATTCTCCCAATGGGATTGATCAGCCGGGAACGCTGGCCGCAGTTCAGGCGCAAAGCATCAAAGCTGTATTGCAGAATAAAAGTATGATGCAGCCGGCGTATAGTGGATTAACCAAATCAGCTCAGAAGAGTGCATTATCCGTTAAAATTAAAGCGGACGAAGAGGATACAACGAGTGCCTACACCCATGTGCTGAAACTGACATTATCCGGCGATAACCGTGCATCAATCAAAAAGGGGGCGCAGGCGCTGAGTCAAACGGCAAAAAAAGTCTTGCCGGAAAATTTAAATACCGTTGAATCCGTTAAAATTACGAAAGCCGATATTGCGGAAAAGCATTCGCCGTCAACAAAGAAAATGATGGTGTTGGCAGCTGGTTTGGGTTTTGTATTATCTGTTTTTTATGTGCTTTTTCGGATTTTGCGAGACACCACATATCACTCGAAGAGGCTGTTAGAAGAAGATACCGAACTGCCGGTTTTGGGCACGATTCCATCGTTGGACAGTGCCAGACGGTTTGACATCAAGCATTAGAAATAAAGGAAAAAATGATGAGCCTTTTTAAATTTGGAAATAATAAACACATGATGCTTTTAAGTGAACTTGGAATGGATCATGTGCAGCCAGCTGTTTATGCAGAAGCATACCAATCGCTGGCGGCGAATGTAATGCATCGTGCAGAAATGCAAAATATTAAAAGCATCCTGATCACATCAGCCATTGCAAGAGAAGGAAAAACGGCAACTGCCATTAATCTGGCTTTGGTTATGAGCCGAGCCGGGAAAAAAGTGCTGCTAATAGATGGCAATACCCACTCGCCGAAAGTTGGCGCTTGCTTGGCGCTGCGGGATAATCAGCCGGGCCTTTCCAACTGGCTGGCCGCCGGCGGTTATGACTGGGATCAATATATTGCGGAGAAGGGCGCGCTTTGGATCATGCCCTTTGGAACCGAAGCACAAATGCGTATTGAAACGGTCAAAATGCAGGCAATGTTATCCGCACTCTCAAAGGAATATGATTATATTTTGGTTGATGGTCCCTCGGTCGGTGCTTATGCGGCCGCCTCAACCCTGGCGGAGGCGGTGGATGCAGTCTTGTGGGTTGTTAAACAATACGGTGCTAATCGGGAAGAAGTGATTGCTGCGAAACAGCGGCTGGATATTTTGGGATCAAAGGTGATTGGAACGGTCCTGACACAATTTGATATCATGGAAAACAAAAATATCAGAGAACAATATCATCGCGCATTCGGTTAAAATAATTGCGAAAATTAATATTGCCACATAAATAAATCAAACAATATATCGCAAAGCATTAAATGAAGACCTGAAATCAAATAATCAATCAAAACCTTAAAATCCCTTTACTGAAAGGGATTTTTTCGTTATAATTAAAGGCAATTTGAAAGAGAAATTTAAAATTAAGCAAAAACAGTAACGCAATATTTTTTATTACTTTAAGAAGGGATGAGAGCATGGCACTCAGAAAAAGAATTGGATTATTGGCTGTTATAACAATAACGATATCTTTATTATCGGGGATAATGTTAATCCAGAGCGTGCAGGCGTCTAACGTACCGAGTTCTTCAATGTTTACAGCACAGATACTGATAGGGGATCAAGCTGTGTCTAAAAATGAGAACAATGTGGTCGTTCTGGAAAAAAATGAATACAGTACAGATCAATACTGGGAGTTTATTCCTGTATACAATGGCTATTATAAGATCATCAATAAATCGAATGGCCAGGCTTTGGATGTTTCGGGTGCTTTGGATAAAAATGGAAGTAATGTTCAACTTTATAATGACAATGGAACAAAAGCACAGCAATGGCAGTTGCTTTTAAATACAGATGGTTCCTATAATTTAAAGCCGGCGTGTTCCAATGCTCGAGTTATGGACGTGGCCGGCGGACAAATTAATAAAAGTGGGACAAATGTTCAGATTTATCAGGATAATAATACAAAAGCTCAAAATTTTAAGGTTGTTGTAAGTCATTCTGTTCAAAGCAGCGATTTAGGAAATTTTACAGCGAGATTAACCTCTAATAATCGTGCGCTTTCAATTGATGGAAGCAATGCGGTTGTTCAACCGCGTAAAATTGGTAAAGATCAAGTATGGCGTTTTGTTTACAGCCGTGGCTCTGGAACTTACACCATTACCAATGTTTCGAACGGAAAATGTTTGGATGTTTTGGGCGGCGCAGATAGAAACGGAGCGAACATTCAAACATATGCGGCTAATAATACAAATGCACAACGCTGGTACTTGCTTAAGCACGGTGATGGCAGTTATTATCTGCGTCCGGCTATTTCCGGATCGCGCGCAATGGACATTAATGGTAATGGTTCAAAGGCGGGAACAAATGTCCAACTTTATACCATGAATAAATCGATGGCTCAAAAGTTTTCGATTGAAAGATGTGCATCTGATGACGGTCAAATGGAATCGGTCAATTTAGGAAATAATTTTACGGCAAAATTGACAAATATTAATAGCGGTAAAGTTGTAGCAGAAAGCGCTGCGTCTACGGTTACTCAACAAACCTACGCCGGGGGTATCAGTCAACAGCTCTGGCGCTTTGTCTACAAAGATGGTTCATATACGATTACGAATGTGGCATCTGGAAAAGTTTTGGATGTTAAAGGGGCAGCAGATAAAAACGGAACAATTATTCAAACTTACGCTTCAAATAATACAAATGCACAAAAATGGATTATAGAAAAAAATGGTTCTGTTTATAATTTAAAGCCGGTTTCTTCATTAACGCGTGTGCTCGATATTTCGGGGGCGACGAAAAATGAAGGAGCAAAAGCTCAGCTTTATACTTCAAATGGTTCTGCTGCACAAGGTTTTTTGATCGAGAAAACAAGCGCGGCTAACGCGGTTAAGGCAGAAAATCTGGGCGATGGATTCGCAGCTCGCATTACCAATTCAAATAGCGGTAAATCAGTGACGATTAACGGGACGACAGTTGATCAGCAGAATAGGATGACCTCGAAAAATCAAGGTTGGACTTTCAAGCGGAACGCAGATAATTCGTATACGGTTGTCAGTTTGGCTGATGTATCAAAGGCATTAGATGTCAAGGGTGCGGCGGATAAGGATTCAACAGATATTCAAATTTATACTTCTAATGGGACGAAAGCTCAGAGGTGGATCGTTGTTAAATCAGGGAATCTCTATTTATTAAAGCCGGAATTGTCGATGACCCGTGTGATGGACATTCATGGCGCCAGCAAGAACAATCATGCCAATGTGCAGCTTTATACCTCTAATAATACGGGGGCTCAAAAATTTACGATTAATAAAGCGGATAAAAATAGTTTTGGATTATCAACAGTTTCCATCAGAGATAAAGGCGTTGACGTGTCGGAATGGCAGGGATACATCAGCCAGGCAAATTGGAAAAAAGCCAAAAATAGCGGTATCAAATACGCGATGCTGAGAATTGCCTGGGGTCATAAGGGCAATGGCGCCGCAGACAAGCAGTTTAACAATAATTATCAAAATACAAAGGCAAATGGGATTCCGGTAGGAGTGTATGTTTACAGCTATGCGGATACTGAGGCAGAGGCACGCGAAGAAGCCGATTACGCTGTCAGCCTTCTGGCGGGGAAAAAGCTACAGCTTCCGGTTTGCATTGATGTTGAAGATAAGCGCATTGAATATTTAAGCAAGACACAGCAGGCGAAAAACATTGTAGCTTTCTGCGAGCGGGTCAAGTCGAGAGGTTATACGCCGATGCTTTATGCGAATCAGAACTGGCTGAAGAATAAGATTGAATACAACCGGATTAAAAATTACCGTATCTGGTATGCACAGTATCCTTATCACTGGTCGGAAAGCAGCAAGCCATCCTATGGGAACCATATTGATATCTGGCAGTATTCGTCGAGTGGCAGAGTCAGCGGCCTTAACGGTAATATTGATATGAATAAGGCTTATGCGGCGTTTTAAAAGTGCTTGCCGAAAGTTAAAAAGAGCTATCTTTATAAAAGATGGCTCTTTTTGTATGAAGATAATCACGGGCAAATCATGCATGGGATGAATTACCAATGTAAGGATCAAAGTGATATTTTCTTTTCGCTGTGAAATCGCTTTGATCTGTGGTAGAATAAATCCACAATTTAGGGAGGAAAAAATGAAGGATAAGAAGCAGTGGATCATACAAATTCTATTGGTTGGAAGCAACGCGATTCTTTTTGCACTCTTCTGGTACCGCTTTTATAATTATCAGGTGTTCACCTATTATTCCCGACCGGGATACGTACTAGTCAATATCATATTCTGGGCGGCCTTCTTAAATCTGGCCTTTTTTCATGGCGCTTTTAGAATCCAGCAGTACAATCGCGGCCGGTTGATCTTTGCTAATATCCTGACGCTGGGGACGGCGGATATTATGATTTACATCGGCGGCTGTCTGTTTAAGGGTGGTTATATGGATGTTAAGCCGGGGTTTGTGATGGCGCTGCTTCAGGGAATTTGTGCCTTAGCGGTCGTGCTCTGGGCGACGCGTCAGAGTGCGGAATAAAATTGAAGAGAATAAGAGCCTGCGGGGTCGTTTTAGTACCATAAAAGTGTAGCAGATAGAGATTAATCTCTACTTGCTGCACTTATTTCATATAATGAGGGAAGTAGTTGGTTTGGCGAGGCTCTTTTCTGGGTCATTGCATCCGACATAAAAACCGTCAACCAATCCCTTGTTATATGAACTCGTTTAAGCAGGTTGGGACAACAACAGAAGCTTCCGTGTAACGAACTAAAAAGAGTTGTAATAAGTGCGGTTGGACAGCTACAAACATACACTCAGG